>CANGEH010000013.1 GCA_947452665.1 Caulobacteraceae bacterium | reverse complement strand
TTTGCCGCGAAGAACAGATTGAAGAAGAGACCACCCGCTTTGTCGCCCTGCTGCATTCGGTCTATCAGCACCTGGATGTGACCCTGCACAGCGTCAAGCTGGCCCTGCGCCCTGATCTTCGCGCCGGGAGCGATGAGGTTTGGGACGTGGCCGAAGCCAAGCTCGAGCGCGCCGCCAAGGCCGCCGGGGTTCAGGTTGAACTCATTCCCGGTGAAGGCGCCTTTTATGGCCCCAAGCTGGAATTTCACCTGCGCGACGCGATTGGGCGCACCTGGCAGTGCGGCACGCTACAACTCGACTTTGTTCTACCCGAAAGACTTGATGCCGAATACATCGCCGAAGACGGCAGTAAACAGCGCCCGGTCATGCTGCACCGGGCTATTTTAGGGACGTTCGAGCGCTTTTTAGGCATTATGATCGAAAATTATGGCGGCGCCTTCCCAGTTTGGCTTGCGCCCGTTCAGGTGGTTGTGGCAACCATTACTTCTGATTCCGATGAGTATGCCCGCGCAGTGGCGGCAAAGCTGGAACTGGCGGGACTGCGCGTGGAAACGGACCTAAGGAACGAAAAAATCAACTACAAGGTCCGGGAACATAGCTTAACCAAGACACCGGTTATTGCTGTGGTCGGACGAAAAGAAGCGGAAACTGGCCAGGTGGCCCTGCGCCATTTTGGATCGGAAGGCCAGACCCTGCTGGATCTGGACGCAGCGGTTGCCGCCCTTGTTGCCCAGGCAACGCCCCCTGATCTGGTTAGGCCATAGGATTCATGAACCATCTGGTCGATATTGTTAAGGCAGGCACCCTAGCCCCCTTGAAGGACGCAAAGCCTCCAAGGGCGGTAATGGTATCGGTCATAATGGTGGTCTATCAGACCGGCCCGGCCTTGCGCGAAAGCCTTGAGTTGGTACTAGCCGAGCCCATGGTCGATGAGTTCATGGTGGTGGATAATGGCTCGCCGCCAGAAGACGCGCTGCATCTGCGCGATCTGGCCCTGTCAGAACCGCGCCTAAGGCTTTTGCAAGGCCATGGCAATGTTGGGTTTGCACAGGGCGCGAATCTGGGCGCCGAGGCCGCGCGCGGTAAAGCCCTCGTCTTTCTCAATCCCGATGCCTATCTGCAGCCTGGCTGTATTTCCGCACTGATCCTTGCATCCGAGGGCCAGGCCTCGCCCTGTATCGTCGGGGCCCGGGTGCTTAATGCCGATGGCAGCGAGCAGCGCGGGTCGCGCCGCGGTGAAGTCACCCCAATATCAACCTTCCTGTCCTTAAGCCATCTGGCGCAACAGGTGCAAAGCCTGGCGCATTTTGAAATTCATCGCCAAGATGAGCCCGTGCCCCTTGCGCCGATCGCAGTACCGACCATTTCGGGCGCGTGCTTTTTCATCAGCCGATTTGACTTTCAAATGATGGGCGGATTCGATCAGGCCTATTTCCTGCATGTCGAGGATATTGATCTTTGCTGGCGCGCAAGACGTCAGGGCGGGTCGGTGGTTTTCCAGCCCCTGGCCAATGTGATCCATCTGGGCTCAACCAGTAAGACCAATCCGGTATTGGTCGAGTTTTGGAAGGGCCTTGGCCTGGCGCGTTATTTCCGCAAGCGGGCGAACAATATCTGGCAATGGATGACCGCCGTGTTGATGGCCCCGGCCATTGTGTGTGTGGCGGTGGTACGCCCGGCCTTTCGGCGGCACTAGGACGCTGGCGTCACTAAGGCGCTGGCGTTAGGGCAAACGCGCCCGCGCGCGCCAAGGATGATGGCGCGGGCTTGCCAAGCTTTTCACCTATCCAGCCCGCCGTTGCGATCAGACCGCCCAGATCAAGCCCCGTCTCATAGCCGCCCCGGTGCAGCATATTGACCAGGTCCTCTGTGCCAATATTGCCTGTCGCGTTCGGGGCAAATGGACAGCCGCCTATGCCGCCGCATGAGGCATCGAGCCGGTCAATTCCAGCCTCAACCCCCGCATAGGCATTGGCAAGCCCAGTATTGCGCGTGTCGTGAAAATGCAGGCGCAAGGGAATATCGCCAATCACCTTGCGCACGGCCTCAATCCGCCGCCGCACCATCCAAGGATCCGCCGCGCCAATCGTGTCGGCTATGGCGATCTCATCGACCCCAAGCCGGGCCGCCTCACCGGTCAAGGCCACCACCTGATCTTGCGACACCTCACCATCAAACGGACAGCCAAAAGCAACCGACAGGGTCATGGTCACGCTCGGCCCACCGTGGACGGCCTTTTGCGCCATGATCTGGGCAAGCGTGGCCATCTGCTCGGTCGGGGTTGAACCTTGATTGCGGATACCAAAACCTTGGCTGGCGCAGACCACGATATTGGCTTGGTCACACCCCGCCGCCACGGCCCGGCTCCAGCCCTTATCATTGAGCACCAGACCAATGCGCCCCTTGAGCTTGGCCGGTGACAAGGCCGCCATAAGCGCTTCAGCACCCGCCATTTGCGGCACGCGCTTTGGATTGACGAACGAGACCACCTCCATGCGCTGCACGCCGCAGGCATCTAGACGGGCAATGAATTCCAGCCGGGCCTCAACATCCAAGACCCTTTGCTCGTTTTGCAGGCCATCGCGCGGGCCAACCTCAATGATCGATATAAAGCGGCTCATCCGTGCGGCTCCTGCGCGGTGGGGGCATTTAAGGGCCGATAGAGCCGCAGCTTGGTCTCGTCGCCATTGGAATAGTTCAGACCCTCAATCTCGCCAACAGCGCGGGCCTTGATCTGACCTTGCTGTATGGCGGCGTCAAAGGCGGCCTGTTGGCGACTTTCGACAATAGCCGGGCGACCCTGGCTCAAGGCCTGGGCCGCCGCCGCGCCATCGGCCAGCTCGGTCGTGGTGCCAAGGGCAAAGACAAGACTTGGCTCGGCATAGCCCGCCACGGTCACAGGCCCAGGCATCAGGCCGGTGCGCGGCGCTAGGCCCTCCAGCTTCATGGCCCGCGCTGTGCGCGACGATAGCATGAGCGGCTTAAGCCCCGGCACGACCAAGCCTGCCAAAACCCCATGCGCCGCTAGCCCCAGACAGGCCGAAGCCAAAAGCGCCGCCTTGGGCGCTTGACGCAGCAATAAGACGGCGGCGACCAGGCCTGCGCTGGCATAGAGCGCAACAGCGATCGCCGCTGGCAAGACATTATCCGCCGCGCCGTAGCGGCTGACAGCCATGACGCTGAGGGCGCAAAAGCCTAGGGCTGAAACCAGCGCCAGACCCGCCCCCGCAAACCGGGTGGCGCGGCTTAAGGCCTGCTCACACGCCGCCGCTGCCAGCCAGGCCAAGGCGCCATAGGTGGGCAGGGTATAGTGCACCAGCTTGGTCGGCATCAGCTCAAACACCAGCCAGGCTGGGATCAGCCAACACAGGGCAAAGCGAATGCCCGGCTGGCTACGCCCCTTCCAACCAGCGACAAGGGCGGCGGGCAGGATAAAACCAAAGGGAAAGGTCAGTATCGGCGAAAGCAAAAAGTGCAGGCCCGGCGGCGCGCCATGGCTTTCATGTCCGCCAACCAGCTTAGGCGCAAGATCGCCGCCAATCGCTGCGCCCCAAAATGCCCCGTCCGTGGCAACCGTGATAGCCACAGCCCAGGGCCCAATAATAGCGATAAAAATCACCAGGCCCCAGGCCCAGCCTAGGGTCTTTACCCAATCGGCCTTACGATCCCAGACCCAAAGCCCAAGGCCGGTCAGCAGGGCTATCATGGGCCCGATCGGTCCCTTGACCAGGGTCGCCAGCCCAAGGCCCAGCCAGAACAGGACCTTGGTCCGCCGCCCGGCGGCTGGCCCGCCCCGTGAGGCCAGATAGAGCCTAGCCATGGCCGCCAAGGCCAGGGTTGTTGTGCCGCACAAGACCGCATCGGTCTTGGCAATGCCAGCCTCGGTCGAGAGCATAAAGCTGGCGCCCAAAAACACGCCCGCGAGCATGCCGCCCCTTGGCCCCAAAAACGCTGCCGCCCCCCAGGCGCAGGCTGCGGCGGCTAGCATGGCCCCCAAGAGCGATGGCACCCGCCAGGCCCAGATCTGGCGATCTTCAACATTCGATAAGAGGCTGACGCTCGCGGCCTGAAGCCAGTGAATCCCGACCGGCTTTTTGTCGCGCGGCTGGTCCTGATAATTGATTTTCACAAGGTCCCGGGTTTCCAGCATCTGGACCGTCGCCTGGGCAAAGCGCGACTCGTCCCGGTCGAGCGGCGGCAGGGCCAAGAGCCCGGGCAGGCCTGCCAGCATGGCGATAAGGGCGGCAAATGCGGGGCCGCGCAGGCCGCGAAACCATTGATCAAGACGCGTATCCATCATGGTCCCAGACTAGCGATGAATTTGCTGCTCGTCTTGTCCTTGTGCGCATCAAATCGCCTTACCCCTGCCCAGAGCGCAAAAATCGGGCTAAGAGAGGCGATTATAGCTGGATTGGACCTAATGATTCCCCAAGCCCCGATCGATATTTCCGTTGTTGTTCCGGTTTATAATGAGGCCGGCAATGCCGGGCCCTTGGCACTGGAGATTGCTGCTGCTTTTACGGGTCATGCCGTAGAGATCATATTTATCGATGATGCCAGCAAGGACGCAACCGGCGCTGAATTGATTGCGCTAAAGGCCAAGCTTCCCAGCCTTCGGGTCCTGTCCCACAGCAAAAACAGTGGCCAGAGCCGGGCGGTACGGACCGGTATTTTGGCGGCCCGGGGCGCAATTATCGTTACGCTTGACGGCGATGGGCAGAATAACCCGGCTGACGCGCCCGCCCTTGTTGCCCGCCTGCAGGCGGCAGGACCTGAACTTGCCATGGTCGGCGGCGCGCGCACAAAGCGTCAAGATAGCTTGGCCAAGAAGCTGGCCTCACGGTTTGGCAATGGGGTGCGTAGCGCCCTGCTGAAAGATGGCGCCGCCGATACGGGCTGCGGCCTGAAAGCCTTTCGGCGCGAAGCGTTTTTGCGCCTTCCCTATTTTGACCATATCCACCGCTATCTGCCCGCCCTGATGCTGCGCGAAGGCTATCAGATCGCGTTTGAGCCGGTCAGCCACAGGCCGCGCACGGTCGGGGCCTCGAAATACACCAATCTAGGCCGGCTCTGGGCATCGGCCTCGGACCTTTTGGGCGTGATCTGGTTGATCGGCCGCGCGCGTCTACCTGGCCCGGTGCTGGAAGACTAGAGCTTGCCTTGCCGCTCCATATTTGGTCCCAAGCGAACCTAGACCAGAAAGGCCTGATCCATGTTTGCCGCCTTGCCGCTCTTGGCCTTTCCAGTTGGTCTCTATGCCCTGATCGCCCTGACCTTGCCGGGGGGATGGATGGGTCTGGGCGCGCAAGTCCAGATGACCCGGCCACTGATCGATCTGGCCATGGGCTCCGGCGGGCATTGGCCCATCAGTCTGGGCGATGTGATGGTAACGTCTGGGCTGGTGCTATTTTTTATCGAGCTTTTGCGGGCCACGGATAATCGCAGCGCCGCCCTGATCAATCACAGCCTGTCCATGGTGCTATTCTTGCTGTGCTGTCTTGGGTTTTTCCTGCTGCCGGCCTTTACAACCAGCAGTTTTTTTCTGATCTCGGTGATGGTGCTACTTGATGCCGTAGCCGGTTTAATCGGCACGATTGCCGAGTTTCGCCAAGACCACTGAAGTTAGATCACCACCGCCAAGATTAAGGCCACGACCAGACTTTCGGTCAGGCGGCTAAGCACAAGACTATACCCCTTGCGGGTCAGGTTTGCCGTCTTGGCCATGATTGCGGTCCCAAATCCAGTTGATCTGACTGGACACCATGCAAGACCTGTGCCGAGACCCTAGGTCTGGTGATATTGCCTGTACCAGTTGGCAAAGAGCGGCAGGCCCGCCTCAAGCGTGACCTTGGGCGCATAGCCGGTAAGGGCGGCGAGTTTGGATATATCGGCAAAGGTTGCCGTAACATCACCCGCCTGCATGGGCCGCATCAGCTTGGTGGCGGGCTTGCCAAGGGTCTGTTCGAGCACCTCGATCATGCGCATCAGGCCAACCGGGCGACTATCGCCAATATTATAGATCTGGTGGCACTCATCACCGGCAAGGCGGGAGGGGCGGCTCATGACCCCAACCACGCCGTCAACAATATCGTCAATATAGGTAAAATCCCGCGCCATGTGACCCTGGCCAAACACCTCAATGGCCGTTCCGGCGAGGATTTTCTGGGTAAAGCTATAATAGGCCATGTCTGGGCGACCCCACGGGCCATAGACGGTAAAAAACCTCAGACCCGACTGGGGCAGGTCATAGAGATGGGCATAGGACGCGCTCATCAGCTCGCAAGAGCGCTTTGTGGCGGCATAGAGCGAGGCGGGCGTATCGGCGGCCTCGCTCTCGTTAAAGCCTGCCCCGCCCATTGGCCGGTCGCCATAGACCGAGCTGGAAGAGGCATAGACCAGATGTTTGAGGGCGGGCACATGGCGGCAAGCCTCCAGCACCGACAAATGCCCTAAAAGATTAGAGCGCGAATAGGCAAATGGCTTTTCGATCGAATAGCGCACCCCAGCCTGGGCGGCCAAATGCACCATGTATTCAGGGTTAATATCCCGCACCAATTGCCCCAGCGCCTCTGTATCGGCAATATCAAGAGTGACCATGGAAAAGCCCGCATAACCACTCAGGGTCTGGGCTCTGGCCTGTTTCAAGGCCGGGTCATAATAGGCGTTAAAATTATCAATCCCGACCACGTCATGGCCGTCCCTTAGCAGGCGCTCGGCCACAGCCCGGCCGATAAATCCCGCAGCGCCTGTAACGATCACCGTCATGACTGTCTCTCAAAATGGGGGCCAGCGGGCCCTGCCATAACAGGGGGCAAAGGATTGGACTTGATTAGGCCACCCCTTTAAGCCCAATCAGGGCGGGCGGGCAATATGATCACACAGGCGGATAAGGCATGACGAGCAAGGGCGCGATCTTGGTGGCGGGCGGGGCAGGCTTTATTGGTGCCCAGACCTGCAAGGCCCTGGCCCAGGCGGGTTATCTGCCCGTCACCCTCGATAATCTATCGACCGGCTATCAGGCGGCGGTGCGGTGGGGCCCTTTTTACAGAGGCGATCTGCGCGACCGCGATCTGGTACACAAGATTATTGCCGAGCATGCAATTATCGGTGCCCTGCATTTTGCCGCCTATAGCCTGGTTGGCGAGAGCGTGCGCGATCCGGCCAAATATTATGACAATAATGTCGGGGCCGCGACCCTATTTGCCTCAAGCCTGATTGAGGCCGGCGTAAAGGCCCTGGTCTTTTCGTCAACCGCGGCCGTGTATGGCACTCCGACCATGTCTCCCATTTTGGAAACCGCACCGACCGCGCCGATCAACCCCTATGGCGCATCAAAACTGGCTTTTGAGGGGGCCTTGCACTGGCTTGGCCAGGCCCATGACCTGCGCTGGACGGCCCTGCGTTATTTCAATGCGGCGGGGGCTGATCCGGACGGCGAGGTTGGCGAAAGCCATGTGCCAGAGACCCATCTGATCCCGCTGCTGTGCAAGGCAGCGCTTGGCACGGGGCCTGGCCTGACCGTGTTTGGCCAGGACTATGACACGCCAGACGGCACGCCGATCCGCGACTATATCCATGTGATCGATCTGGCAAACGCGCATGTCTTGGCCATTGCCCGCCTGATCGCGGGCGGGGACAGCCAGATCCTTAATGTCGGGACCGGCGAGGGCGCTACCGTCATGCAGATGATCGCAGCGGCGCAAAAGCTTGGCCTCAGCGTGCCCTATAAGGTCGGGCCGCGCCGCGCCGGCGATCCGCCAAGCCTGGTGGCGGATAGTTCTAAACTGAAAGCCCTGCTGGGCTGGAAGCCTCGCTGTTCAGACCTTGAAACCCTGATCCGCGACGCCGTGCGCTGGCAGAAAAACCCGCTCTATTAGGCCCGGCCAATACTGCAATAGCGAAGCCCCGCCGCGCGTACCTGATCGGGGCTATAGACATTGCGCAGATCAACCACGACCGGGGTCTTGAGCAGGGCCTTGACCCGGTCCAGGTCCAGAGCGCGGAACCGGTCCCATTCGGTGATCAGCACCATGGCATCGGCACCTTCGAGGGCCTCATAGGGACCGGTCTTATAGTCGACATTGGTCAGAAACTTTTGCGCCTCATGCATGGCCTCGGGATCAAAGGCCTGGATCTTTGCCCCCATGGCTTGGAGGGCGGGGATGATATCCAGCGCGGGTGCGTCGCGCATATCATCGGTATTGGGCTTGAAGGCTAGGCCCAGCACGGCAATGGTCTTGCCGCGCACATCGCCGTCTAGGGCATCAACCACGCGGCCAGCCATGGCTTTTTTGCGGGCATCATTGACCTTGACCGTGGTCTCAACCAGCGTAACTGGCGCGCCAGCATCACGGGCGGTGCGCACCAGGGCCAAGGTATCTTTTGGAAAACAAGAGCCACCATAGCCCGGGCCAGCATGCAGGAATTTGGAGCCAATCCGGCCATCAAGACCAATCCCGCGCGACACATGCTGGACATCGGCGCCGACGGCCTCGCAAAGATCAGCCATCTCATTGATAAAGGTGATCTTTAGCGCCAAAAACGCATTAGCGGCATACTTGATCAGCTCGGATGTGCGCCGATCGGTAAAGACCAGCGGCGTTTCATTCAGATTGAGCGGGCGATAAAGCTGGCGCATGACCTCGCGGGCGCGCTCGTCATCTGTGCCAACCACCACCCGGTCTGGGCGCTTAAAATCATTAATCGCCGCGCCTTCGCGCAAAAATTCAGGATTAGACACCACCGCAAAATCGGCATCGGGGCGGCGCGCACGGATGATGCGCTCGATCTCATCGCCCGTGCCCACCGGAACCGTGGACTTGGTGACAATCACCGTAAAGCCCTCGATCAGATCGGCGATTTCTTCGGCCACAGCATAGACAAAGGATAGGTCAGCATGGCCATCGCCCCGGCGCGAGGGCGTACCGACGGCGATAAACACAGTGTCTGCATTTTTTACGGCCGCCGCAGCTTCTGTGTCAAAAAACAGCCGCCCCTGGCTTGTATTGGACGCCACAAGACCTTCGAGGCCAGGCTCAAAAATGGGCATGATTCCGGCCTTGAGCCGCTCAATCTTGCCGCTGTCCTTATCAATACAGGTGACGGTGTGGCCAAAATCGGCAAAACAGGCCCCCGAAACCAGCCCGACATAGCCTGATCCAATCATTGCAACGCGCATGGAAAGCCCCGGAAAATCCAATCTTCAGCGTTGAAACCGCATCAGCGCTGAGCGCGGTTTTGAGGCTTTTGTGCGATTTGAGCAAGGCCCATGCCAAGCCTTTGTCCATGACGGCTAGATCATGTCCCAGGCGACCGGCTCACCGCGCTTCAAGTCCCGCTTGGCGACCTTGCCCAAGACCGCGTCCAGATGTTTGGGGGCCAGACCGAAGCCCGGGCGAATGGAGCGCACATGATCGGCGGTGATCACCTGACCCTTGGCAAGATCCGCAATTACATAGAGGGAGCGGCGAAACTGGATATTGCCCGCCTCACTGCCGGCCAGATCATACTGAACCTGACCAAGCGCTCGCCTTGCGGCCTTGCAATCGCTCACAAGCGCCGAAAACTCATGCGGCTCCAGACTAAAGGCGGCATCGGGTCCGCCATCGGCCCTAGCCAGGGTAAAGTGCTTTTCGATCACGCAGGCCCCAAGGGCCACCGCCGCGACCGAGGCCGCTGTGCCCGGCGTATGGTCGGAAAGGCCGGCCACCACGCCAAACCTTGCCGCCAAATCTGGAATCGTGCGGATATTGGCCTCGTCCATCGGGGCGGGATAGGCGCTGGTACAGTGCAAGAGCACGATCTCGCCGGTGCCATGGGCCTTAGCCGTTTCGACCGCCGCGCCAATCTCGGCCAGATTGGCCATGCCGGTCGACATGATGATCGGCTTGCCACACCGCGCCACCGCCGCAATCAGGGGCAGATCGACCAGCTCAAACGAGGCAATCTTATAGGCCGGGACATTCAGGCCCTCGAGCAGGTCAATGGCCGTCAGATCAAAGGGCGTTGAAAACAAGGTCACGCCCAGGGCCTTGGCGCGCTCAAACAAGGGCGCATGCCAAGCATAGGGGGTCTGGGCCTGGCCATAGAGGTCATAAAGCCTTTGGCCGTGCCATGGCCCGCCTTCAATCGTGAAGTCCGGCCCATCCATATCGAGGGTAATAGTGTCCGGCGTATAGGTTTGAAGCTTGATGGCATCGGCCCCGGTCGCGGCGGCGGCATCCAAAAGGGCCATGGCCCGATCCAGCGCGCCATTATGATTGCCGGAAAGCTCGCAGATCACATAGGGCGGCTGGCCCGGCCCGATTTTACGGCCTGCAATCTCGATAAGGGCGGTGGCCGGGGGCATGGCTAGTCCTCTTGCGCCCCACTTCGCTTGGGCGGCGTCTTTCGCCATGCGCTGCGGGTCATGGGCTTTTTCTCGCCCTTAGCCTTACCCACGATTTCCTTAAGTTTTACTGACTGCAGGGTCGAAAGGGCCATGCCTGGACTGCCCTTTTCCGGATCGCCAAAGGCGCGGCCATAGGTCTTGACCCGGTCCTCGACCGAGCCCAAAAATTCCCCCTCCCATTCTGACAGGGCAATCCCGGTCCGGGCGGCTATGCGCCGGGCCTTGGCCAGGGCATTGAGCGCCTGGCGCTGGGCTGCCGCCCGAGGATCGGGAGGGGTCTTCTTCACAGGCCCCCAATAGCGGCCAGATAGAGATCGATCAGGGCTTCTTCTTCGAGCCGCTTGGCGCGGTCCTGTTTGCGCATCCGAATCACCTTGCGCAAGATCTTGACGTCAAAGCCCTCGCCCTTGGCCTCGGCAAACACTTCCTTCATGTCGCCCATGATCACGGCCTTGTCCTCTTCGAGCCGTTCAATCCGCTCAATAATGGTCTTGAGCCGGGTCTGGGCCGCGCCGTTTAGAACCTCGATAGAAGAAGAATCGTCAGCCATGAAAAATGCTCGCCAGTTACACGCCAAGAGGGAAGTTCAAGGCCAATGACTAGCCCATTTTAACGGCGGCGGAAACGGCCAATAAGCGGCTAGACCAGACCGTGGGCGCTAAGGGCAGGCCAAAGCGCATCGGGGTCTTCAAAGCGGTGGGTGGCAAAGCCCATGGCCTTGGCCGCTTCAATATTGGCCAGATTATCATCTATGAATAACAACTGGCTCGGCTCAAGTGCGCAGCGGCGACAGGCCAGGGCATAGATTTGCGGGTCTGGCTTAACCAGGCCCTCATCGCCCGAAACAATGATATCGGCAAAGCGCCCAAAGCTCGGGCTCATGGCAAAAACACCCGCAGCTTTTTCTGAGGGCATATTGGTTAAGGCAAACAGGGGCACTTGGGCCTTGTGCAGGGCCTCGATCGCGGCAAGGGTTTGGGGGATACAGCCATCAAACATCTCATCCCACCGCGTATTCCAGGCCTCGATGGCCTGGCGGTAATGGGGATATTGCGCGATGAGGGGGATGGCGTTTTGCGCCATGGACACGCCGCGATCATGCGCGACATGCCAGTGCATGGTGCAGACCTCGGCCAAGAAGCGCTCGCATTCGGCCGGGTCTGAGAAATAGGATTTATAGAGCCGCGCTGGATCCCAGCGCACGATCACATTGCCAATGTCAAACAAGACACCGACGACGGACACGCCAGACTAGCCCTGCTTGGCTTTGAAGCGCGGATCGGTCTTGTTGATGACATAGACCCGGCCCTTGCGGCGCACGAGCTTGCAATCGCGGTGGCGGCTCTTAAGGGACTTGAGCGAGCTTCTAACCTTCATGACCTTCGTCTCGTCTTGTTCGCGGAAGCGCATCACCTATCGGGTGCGATCTGTCCGGTGGATAAGGAGGGCGCTGTATATGGGCCGATCCGCCTTGAGTCAATCACGGCAGGGGCCTCAATGCGCGCAAGGCCCGCAAAATGACAAAGTCTTGTGCCATTTACCCGATTGCAGGGGTTACAAGGCCCTAGGGCTCAGCCATATACGGACCATTATGCACCGTCGCAATTTTTTTGGCCTCGCATTGGCCACGGCCCTGCCCCTGACCCTGCCTTGGCGGGCCCTTGCCGGTGAGCCCGACCAGACTCAAACGCCAGCGACGCCTCAATGGCCAGCGCCGACAGCCAATGGCGCCTTTGACGCCTGGCTAGGCGGGTTTATGGCAAGGGCCGTGGCGGCCGGCTGGCCACAAGATCTGCTTGCGCGCGAACTTGGCGGTCTGACGCCTGACCCAAAAGTGGTTAGCCTTGATGGTCGCCAGCCCGAACTCTCTAGGCCGGTGGGCGACTATGTCCGCAAGACCGTGTCGCAAGATAAGATCGCTGCGGGTCAGGCGCGGATGTATAGCCGGACCTTCTGGCCTGCGATCGAGGCGCGGTTTGGTGTGCCGCGCGAAATCTTGATCGGCATATGGGGCATGGAAACCGGCTTTGGCGCGGTCATGGGCAATTATGATGTGGTCCGCTCCATGGCCACCCTAGCCGCAGAGGGCCGACGTCAGGCCTGGGCAGAGGCGCAAATCTTTAGCGCCTTGCGCATAATCGCCTCGGGTCAGATTAGCCGGGACCAATTGCGGGGCTCCTGGGCTGGGGCCATGGGCCAGACCCAGTTCCTGCCCGAAACCTATGTCACCACCGCGATTGATTTTGACGGCGATGGTCGCAAGGATGTTTGGGGCTCAGAGGCCGATGCCCTGGCCTCGGCCGCCAATCTTTTGGTCAAGGGCGGCTGGCGGCGCGGTGAGCCCTGGGCGCGCGAAGTGATCTTGGCGCCCGGCTTTGACTATGGACTATCCGAGGGGCCTGTGCAGTTGCCCGCCACCTGGAGCCGCGCAGGGGCCAGCCCCGCCGCAGCCCTGGACTGGAGCGCACAAGAAGCGCGAACGCCCGCCAGCCTGATCCTGCCGTCTGGATGGACGGGCCCAGCCTTTTTGGTGTTTGCCAATCATATGGCCATCCGCACCTATAATAATTCCACCGCCTATGCCTTGGGTGTCGGCTTGCTGGCCGATGCGGTTGCTGGAAGGTCTAGCCTGGCTACGCCCTGGCCACTGGAACCAGCCCTATCCTTAAGCGATCGGCAAAAGGCCCAGTCCCTATTGGGACGGCTAGGGTATTATGCTGGCGACCTAGACGGGGTGATTGGCACGCGCACCCGCAAGGCCCTGCGACAATGGCAGGTCAGTATGGGAAGGCCTGCCGATGGCTATCTGACGCCCGACCTGATCTTTGCGCTAGAAGCGGCCGCCTGGGGCATGCCCTCACAGCCTAGCCCAAGCCTTCAAGCCTGGCCCTAGTCCATAAGCCGGCTATCGGGCTCGGACAGGTCTTCACCGACATTTTTGAGCACGCCGTTTTGCAGCGCCATGGCCAGCATGGCCAATAGGATGACAACATTAAAACCATAGGGCAGCGGGCCCATGGTCTCATAAAGCCAGACACCAAACACCGGAGCGACAATATAACAGGCCCCGTTCACCGCCGTGATCGCCCCGGCCACTTCGCCCTGTTCGTCCTGATCAACGGCCAAGGAGGCCCCGGCCGTAAATCCGGGACGGCAAAAGCCATAGCCAAGGCTGGTCAGGGCAAAGGCTGAGACCACGGTGGCATAATTGGGCGCAAACGCCATCATGACATTGCCAAGCGCGGCAAGGGCGGCGCCCCAGCGCATTAATTGCCGCGGGCCAATGCGCAGCATTCGGATCAGGCCCCACTGGGCCAAGAGACCGGCCACCGCCCCCGCCATCATGGCCACGCCGGTATAGCCTGAGGCTATGGCGGGTGAGACTTTCAGCTTGTCTATGATCAAGAAGCCAAGCGTCTGGCCATTGACCGCCTGGGCCGAGCCGACCAGGAAGCCATAAATGATAAAGGGCATCATGCGCGGATCGCGCCAAAGGCCAAACCGCGATCTTGGTCCTGCCTTGGCCAGTTCCGGCTTGGCCTTGCGCTTGGCCAAGGCCTTGGCGGCGGCCTTGCGGGTATCTTGGGCATCATTGGGCAGGCCAATCTGCACGATTGCGGTCATGACAAAGGCCAAGATTGCAAAGGCAAACATCGGCCCGGCTAGGCCAACGCCGGGTAGGATAAAGAGGGGTGCGACCGCCGGGCCCAATATGGTGCCAAGCCCAAAGGCCGAGGCCAGGGTCGCCAAGGCCCCGGTCCGCTCCGAGCGTTGGGAACGGTCGGCCACATAGGCCTGGGCGGCTGGATTAGAGGCCGAACCGATCAGACCAAACACCGCCCGGGTCAGGGCCGCGCCGGCAAAAATGATCATGGGCACAAATAGCTTATTCAGGCCTGCCAAGACCACCAGGGCAAAGCCCAGCATCGAGACCCCGAAACCAATCAGGCCGGTCATGATCATGGGCTTGCGGCCCCGATGATCAGACTGTTTGGCCCAGAACGGGGCTGATATCGTCCAGAGCAGGGCCGACAGGGTAAAGATCGCCGCAATCAAGGTATCGCGAATACCAATTTCGCGGCCAATCGCTGGCAAGACCGACTGCATGGCGGTATTACCGGCCGCAACGCTCATCAGCACGCAAAACAGAATGACAAACGACCTGCGCCGCGTCTGATCGGGGCTTGAGGGCAGTCGCCCGGTAAAGCGGCCAATGGCCTGAAACAATTCGCTCATGGTTCAAGCATAAGGCCGCTGGGCAGGGCTGCAATCCACATCGTTAAAAATCTTCTGCGCACTCACTGACAATTAAGCTTTAACCCCTAGGGTTGTGAGGCGATCAAGGGGATTTACCGCAATGTTTCAGATCATTGGCATCATTGTGCTGTTTGGCATGGTATTTGGCGGATACCTTATTTCGGGCGGCAATATGGCTGTGGTGCTCGAGGCCCTGCCGCATGAAATGATGACGATTGGCGGCGCGGGTATCGCCTCTTTCCTGATCAGCAATAATCTCGACACCATCAAGGCGTCCGGCGCGGCCCTGGGCAAGGTGTTTGCCGGGTCCAAATGGAAGGCGGCCGATTATCGTGACCTTTTGGCCCTGTTATTCATCCTGACCAAGACCATGAAGACCCGCGGGGTCGTGGCCCTTGAGAGCCATATTGAAAATCCTGAAAACAGCACGGTTTTCAACCAGTACCCCAAGATCGTCAAAGACCATATGGCTGTGGACTTTATCTGCGACACCTTGCGGATGATGACCATGAATCTGGAAGACCCGCATCAGGTCGAGGATGCCATGGAAAAGCAGCTGGAAAAGCATCACCATGAGGCAATGGGCCCGGCCCATGCCTATCAGGCCCTAGCCGATGCCCTGCCCGCCCTTGGAATTGTCGCGGCCGTGCTCGGCGTGATCAAGACCATGGGCTCGATTACTGAACCGCCCGCCGTGCTCGGCGCCATGATCGGCGGTGCCCTGGTGGGAACCTTTTTGGGGGTGTTTTTGGCCTATGGCCTGGTTGGCCCAATCGGTGCCCGCCTAAAAGGCATTGTTGAGGACGACTCGGCCTTTTACCGAATCATTCAGGCGGTCTTGGTTGCGCATCTGCACGGCAATCCGGCCCAGATTTCGGTCGAGATTGGCCGCGGAAATGTGCCCACGAGCGCCCAGCCAAGCTTCATTGAGTTGGAAACAGCCTTGACCGCCCTGCCAAGCGCTGTGTGATGGTGCAAAACTGCGGCAAAATGGGCGCAAAAACATGTCCAATTTCTCAGTTCACACTTGCGTGTTCGGGATTTGAAGGCATATTCGTGAGCGGCGCATTAATCACTCTCTTGCCGAATAGCCCCCAGTTGGGTTATTTATCAAATTGGTGTGATAACCTTTGTCGCGCTCTAACCTCTGAAGGGGACCTTGATTATGACCTCCGATATGCTTCGCAAACTGCTCGTCGCCGGCGCTGCCGTCGCTGCTCTGTCCGTTGCCGCTTGCAACAAGCCTGCTGAAAAGACCGAAGCCGCTGCTACTGAAGCTGCGCCTGCTGAGTCCGCTGCTCCTGCTGCTGACGCTGCTGCTGCTACCGCCGCGACCGACGCAGCTGCTGCGCCTGCCGACGCGACCACCACTGCCGAAAAGAAGTAAGCTTCGCTTTAGCGAAACTTATGGGGATGGGCCGCCCGCTTGGGCGGCC
>CANGEH010000012.1 GCA_947452665.1 Caulobacteraceae bacterium | reverse complement strand
GCTGAGCGAAATTGATAAGGCAGCCCTCAATGCAGGCGCGCCTTTCCTGAAACAGGACGTTTCGCCAAAGGATGCCAGATCTCAATGGTCGCACGCCTTCGATGGTCTCATCCGAATGGCTGCGTTGGAACGTGCCTTATTGGCGGCAAAATCTGGGCTCGGCTCGGGAGATGGCGCTAACGGTTCCGACGCGGCAGGTTTCATGCGTTTGAAGCTCGAACGGGACGCCTTGAGACGCGCGATCAAGACAGGATCACTTTGGACGGATGACGATACGCCCTAGGGCGTGACGCCCCGCCTTTCAGCAATTTCCGAGGTGCCGTGACGGCGCTGGCGGACCGGAGACCTTGATGAGCACTGCAGCCGAAACCCAAGAATCCGAATCCAATTCCGACGGTCCATTGCTGGACCTGACCGATGCCGGGGTCAAACGCTTTATCAAGCAGGCCAAGACCCGCGGCTATGTGACTATGGACGAGCTGAACAAGGTCCTGCCCTCTGAAGAGGTCACGTCCGAACAGATCGAAGACACCTTGGCCATGCTCAGTGAAATGGGCGTCAATGTCGTTGAGGCCGAGGAAGACGCTGAGGGCGGCGAGGTGGCGGTGCGCGAAGAAACCGCCGTCATTGAAACCACCAAGCCCGACGCCTTTGACCGCACGGACGATCCGGTGCGGATGTATTTGCGCGAAATGGGCTCGGTTGAACTTCTATCGCGCGAGGGCGAAATCGCCATTGCCAAGCGCATAGAGGCTGGCCGCGACACCATGATCCGAGGTCTGTGCGAAAGCGCCCTGACCTTTGAAGCCATCATGGTTTGGCGCGAAGAGCTGGGCACTGGCCGTATCCTGCTGCGCGAAGTCATTGACCTTGAACAGACCTATGGCGGTGTCATGGGGGCGGCCGCGGCCCTGGTGGCCGAAGAAAACGCCGTTGCAGCAGCTGAGGCTGAGGCGCGCGGTGAGCCTGAGGGCGGCGGCGAAATGGGCGCCGAGGGCGAGGACGGCGAGGACGAGTTTGATGACGGCGCTGGTCCCACGGTCTCGGCCATGGAGGCTGAACTGCGCGATGGGGTGATGATCACCCTCGATGCCATTGCCTCTGAATTCGAAGCCTTCCGCAAATTACAGGAAAAGCTGGTTTTTTGCCGCCTGCAAGGCACAGACCTGCCCGATGATGATCGCAAGGCCTATGAGGTCCGCTCGGCCGCGATTATTCAGTATCTAAAGACCCTCAAGCTGAATAATCACCGTATTGAGGCCCTGGTTGAACAGCTTTATGCGATTAACCGCCGCCTGATCGGGCTGGAAGGCCGCTTGCTGCGTCTGGCCGATTCCTACGGTATTTCGCGCGCTGAGTTCCTCAAGACCTATTATGGCGCAGAGCTTGATCCCAATTGGGGCGAAAACGTCAAGCAATTGGGCGTGCGCTGGACCAAATTTGCCGAAAATGATGCGGGCCAGATCAGTGATATCCGCCAGGAAATCGCCATCCTCGCCACTGAGACCGGCGTGCCGATCGATGATTATCGCCGCATTGTCCAGACCGTGCAAAAGGGCGAGCGCGAGGCCCGTCAGGCCAAGAAGGAAATGGTTGAGGCCAATCTGCGCCTCGTTATCTCCATCGCCAAGAAATACACCAATCGCGGCCTGCAATTCCTCGACCTGATCCAGGAAGGCAATATTGGCCTGATGAAGGCGGTTGATAAGTTCGAATATCGCCGCGGCTATAAGTTCTCGACCTATGCCACCTGGTGGATCCGCCAGGCCATTACCCGCTCGATCGCTGACCAGGCCCGCACCATCCGGATTCCTGTGCACATGATTGAGACGATCAATAAGATTGTCCGCACTAGCCGCCAGATGCTGCATGAGATTGGCCGCGAGCCGACGCCCGAAGAATTGGCTGAAAAGCTGGCCATGCCGCTGGAAAAGGTCCGCAAGGTCCTAAAAATCGCTAAGGAACCGATCAGCCTTGAAACCCCGATCGGCGATGAAGAAGACAGCCATTTGGGCGACTTCATCGAGGACAAGAATGCCATCCTGCCGATCGATGCGGCCATCCAGTCTAACTTGCGCGAAACAACAACCCGGGTCCTGGCCAGCCTGACCCCGCGCGAAGAGCGGGTGCTGCGCATGCGCTTTGGCATTGGCATGAATACCGACCACACCCTGGAAGAAGTCGGCCAGCAGTTCAGCGTCACCCGCGAACGCATCCGCCAGATCGAAGCCAAGGCCCTGCGCAAACTCAAGCATCCTTCGCGGTCGCGGAAGCTGCGGAGCTTCTTGGATAGCTAGATCACATCCCGCCTTCCCCGCGCAGGCGGGGAGGGCGAGGCGTGGGTCGGTTACACCCCGCCCGCCTAGGAAAACGCCCAAGCCCCCCACATCCTCCTTCCCCGCGTAGGCGGGGACCCAGAACTTTGTGCACGGTCTGCGCGCACCATTCTGGATCCCCGCCTACGCGGGGAAGGAGGAATGGATGGGAAGGCGGGGATAACCCCTAGCTATAGTTAAAACTCACACTGATCCGGTCAGACTTAGCTAGGTTGGCCGGGACCTCGTGTCTTAGCCAGCTTTCCCAGATCAGGACGGTGCCGGGGGCGGGGTCTAGGCTGATAAAGGTCTGGTGATCGCGCGGGGCGTCCACTTGGCGCGGCGGGGCGGCCATCATCATGGACAGGCGTGGGTCTTCGAGGCGCAGCGGTGAAGCCCCTTTTGGCACCTCAATATAGACCGTGCCGCTAAGCACACTGTGAGGATGAATATGGCCACTATGGCTGCCGCCGGGCTTGAGAATATTGATCCAGAGACTGTCCAGCTTCAGCTTGCCGCCGCCCAGATCCAGATGCAGGGCCTTGGCAAAGGCGCTCGCATGTTTGTCGAGCTTGCGGCGCAGGTCATCAAACAGGCTGTCTCGGCGTGGCAGATCATCGAGCGAGGCATAGGAGGTATAGCCCTTATAGGCCTTTTCGCGGCTCCAGGCCTGACCGGCCTTGTCCTGATCGGCAATCTGTCGGCAGGCCTCAGCATAGAGCGCGGTGTCGAGCGCAAGCTCGGTGCGATAGACCTGAGTGACGAACAAGGTTTCAAGGGATGCAGCCATGGATTGGCGATAAGGCGCAATCGGTCTTGTGTCCAGAGCGCCAGAAGCTGACGGCTGCGTCATAAATCTTTGAGGCAGGTCCTCAAACCCCTTGCCGGGCGCGCGGCGGCGGGCCAATTTGCATCCAAACCACCACTGCCCAGGAAAGAGATCAGATGAGCCGTTTTGACTATATCATTATCGGGGCAGGCTCCGCTGGTTGCGTGCTGGCCAATCGCTTGACCGCCGACGGCAAGACCCGGGTGCTGCTGCTGGAGGCCGGCGGTAAGGACAATTCCATCCTGGTCAAGATGCCCGCCGGGGTGGGCAGTCTGATCAAGGACAAGGGCGCCTATAATTGGGGCTTTTGGACCGAGGGTGAGCCGCATCTGGATGGGCGCCAACTGTGGTGGCCGCGCGGCAAGGGCTGGGGCGGGTCCAGCTCGATCAATGGCATGATCTATATTCGTGGCCATGCGCGCGATTATGATCAATGGCGGCAAATGGGCCTGAGCGGCTGGTCCTATGGCGAGGTCCTGCCCTATTTCAAACGCTCCGAGACGCTCGAAGGCGGCGGCGATGACTATCATGGCAGTGATGGCCCGCTCTATGTGTCCAAGGCCTCGACCCCCAATCCGATCTTTTCTAGCTTTATTAAGGCTGGGGCCGATGCGGGCTATAAGGTCACGAGCGATTTTAACGGCTATCAGCAAGAAGGCTTTGGCCCCTATCAACTGACCATTAAGGATGGCCAGCGCTGGAGCGCGGCGCGCGGTTATCTGCATCCGGTCAAGGATCAAAGGCCCAATCTGGTCACCGAGATCGAGGCCCGCACCACCAAGATCATCATCGAAAACGGTCGCGCGGTTGGCGTGGCCTATGTTCAGGGCAAGAAACAGACCGCCAAGATCGCCTATGCCGATAGCGAGGTCTTGTTGTGCGCCGGGGCGGTACAGTCGCCGCAAATCTTGCAACTATCCGGCATTGGCGATCCAGAGGCCCTGGCCAAGGTCGGTGTGCCTGTGGTGCATGCCCTCAAGGGCGTGGGCAAGAATCTGCAAGATCATCTGGATGTAGTGATCTCGTGGGAGTGCCCTGAAGCCATTACCGCCTATTCCTATAATAAGGGCCTGAAGCGCCTGGCCACGGGCCTGAACTATCTGCTGCGCGGTCAGGGGCCTGGACGGCAGAACTTCCTTGAGGCCGGGGCCTTTTTGAAGTCGCGTCCCGATCTGGACCGGCCCGACCTGCAACTGCACTGCGTGCTGGCCATCATGAAGGATCATGGCAAGACCGTGATTGAGAAGGACGGGTTTTCGGTCCATGTCTGCCAGCTTCGCCCCGAAAGCCGCGGCGAGGTTGCCCTGCGTTCAGCCGATCCGTTCGATGATCCCGCGATCTTGGCCAATTATCTGGCCACGGACGAGGATCGCCGGGCCCTGCGCGAGGGCGTCAAGATGGTGCGAGCCCTTGTTAAGGGCGCGGCCATGGATGCGGTACGCGGCGAGGAATTCCAGCCGGGTGAGGCGATCCAGTCCGATGCCGATCTGGACGCCTGGATCCGCGAAACCTCTGAAACCATCTATCACCCGGTTGGCACCTGCCGCATGGGCGCGGCGGGCGATGAATTGGCCGTGGTTGATGAGACCTTGTGCGTGCATGGGCTAAAGGGTCTGCGCGTGGTCGATGCCTCGGTCATGCCAACGCTGGTCGGCGGCAATACCAATGGCCCGACCATTATGATCGCTGAAAAGGCCGCAGACATGATCCTGGGCCGTGCGCCCATGGCCGCTGTGACCGTTCCGGTGTTTGAGGATGCCAGCGCGGCCTAAAGGTGGGCGGGGGACCGGCTTAATCTTTGCTTGGCCCCCCGCGACAAATCGCCTTATATTCCGGGTTAACGGGGGCTCAATCGGGCTTCGAGGAGGGTTACATGGCTGGACTGCTGCAAAACTTCAGAAACACCATCATTGCCGGGACCGTATTGGCCCTGATCATCATTTCCGGTTACCGGATGCATTACGGCTCCATGGATGCCGTGTTCTGGCAGGCCATTTTTCGCTTCCTGCACGTGTTTGTCGGGATCGTCTGGATTGGCCTTCTTTATTACTTCAACTTCGTCCAGATCCGCAAAATGCCGGAAATCCCCGCTGAGCTAAAGCCCGCGGTTTCCAAATATATTGCGCCAGAAGCCCTGTTCTGGTTCCGCTGGGCCGCCCTGGCCACCGTCTTGGCCGGGATTATCCTGGCCTGGAACCGCGGCTATCTGGTTTCGGCCTATACGCTTGGCGCGACCGAAGGCTTTAGTGTGCCGCAGCATACCTTTATCGGTGTTGGCATGTGGCTTGGAACCATCATGTTCTTGAATGTCTGGCTGTTCATCTGGCCAAACCAGAAGATCGCACTGGGCATGGTTGAGGCTGATGCCGACGCCAAGGCCAAGGCCGGTCGCACCGCCATGCTGTTCAGCCGCACCAATCTTTTGCTGTCCCTGCCCATGCTGGCAACCATGACCATGAACCAGACCCTGTTCGGCTAAACCCGTTCAGGCCAAGACAAGAGGGGGCTCGCTAGCCATAGCGGGTCCCTTTTTTTATGAGGTGGGCGCATGGATGATGACATCGAGGCCGAGGTAAGGCGCGCCGATCCTGATCGCTGGCTGGCGAGCCGCCTGATCAGCGATGCCGCTCTGCGCAGCGATGTTTTGGCCGTGCTGGCCTTTGACGCTGAACTGGCAAGGGTGCGCGCTGTAGTCAGCGAGGCCCTGCTGGGCGATATCCGCCTGACCTGGTGGCAAGAAGCCTTGGACGAGATTACAGAGCATCGCCCCGTGCGCCGCCATCCCACGGTTGAGGCCTTGGCCCAGGCTATCCAGATCCGCGATCTGTCGCCCGTGCTCCTATCCAGCCTGATAGAGGCACGGATTGAGGATCTGGACGGCGTGGTGTTTGATGATCCGGATAAGGCCATGGCGCATATCGACCAGACCAGCGTCGCCCTATCCGCCCTGATCTTGCAAATCTTGTCGCCAGGCACGGACCTGCATGCGGTCCAGGCGGTCAGTCGCGCCTATGGTCTGGCCCGCCTGCGCCTTGCCGGGCGTTTGACGGCTGAGCTTGCGCTGGACTGGGCACCGCCGCGCATAAGGGATGATCTGGCGGCGGGGGCAGGGGCTATAAAGGCCTTGCCGGTCACAGCCTTTCCCGCCATTGCCCACTGTGCCCTCACCCAAGGCCTTGCCAAGGGTCGCGAACTGGGCCCCCTGACCAAGCGCGCCCTGATCTTTTGGGCCAGCCTGACGGGCCGCGTCTAGGCCGTGAGCCAAGCGTCCAGATCGGCCAGGGCGCGGACGCTCATCAAGCGTTTTTTGGCTCGGCCGCGTTCTTTCAAGGGCAGTTTGCGGCCCTCATGATCGAATTTGGGCGGCTCGACCGGCGGCAAGAGGCCATAATTGATATTCATCGGCTGGAAGGCGCCGCCTTCAAGATGGCCGCCCGTAATATGGCTAATCAAGGCCCCCAGCGCGGTGGTGGCGGGCGGCGCGTCCAGGGTCTGGCCAAGCGCCTGGGCCGCGGCAAACCGGCCCGCCATCAGACCAATGGCAGCGCTCTCGACATAGCCCTCGACCCCTGTAACCTGACCTGCAAAGCGCAGGCGCGGCTGGACCTTTAGGCGAAGACTGGCATCCAAGAGCCTAGGCGAATTGATAAAGGTATTGCGGTGCAGGCCGCCCAGGCGCGCGAACTGGGCGTTTTCCAGGCCCGGAATCTGGCGAAACACCTCGGCCTGGACGCCGTGCTTGAGCTTGGTCTGGAAGCCAACCAGATTATACAAGGTGCCCAGGGCATTATCTTGGCGCAGCTGGACAATGGCATGGGCCTTGACCAGGGGATCGCGCGGATTGGTCAGGCCAACGGGCTTGAGCGGCCCCCATCGCAGGGTCTCGTGCCCGCGCTCGGCCATGACCTCGATTGGTAAACAGCCATCGAAATAGGGCACATTCTCCCATTCCTTGAACTCGGTCTTGGGACCGTCCAGCAGGGCCTGGATAAAGCCCTCATACTGGTCCTTGGTCATGGGACAGTTGATATAGGCCGCCTTGTCGCCGCCGGGGCCTTCCTTGTCATAGCGCGACTGACGCCAGGCTATGTCCATATTGATACTGTCGGCATGGACGATGGGGGCAATGGCGTCAAAGAAAGACAGCTGACCCTCGCCAGTCAGGTCCAGGATCGCTTCTGACAGCTCGGGCGTGGTTAGTGGGCCGGTGGCAATGATGACATTGGTCCAGTCGGCGGGCGGCAGGCCAATCACCTCCTCGCGCACAATCGTGATCAGGGGGTGGGCTTCAAGCCGGGCGGTGACCTCGGCCGAAAATCCCTCGCGATCGACCGCCAAGGCGCCGCCCGCCGGGACTTGATGCACATCGCCGCTGGCCAAGATCACCGAGCCGCAGCGCCGCATTTCGGCATGCAAGAGGCCAACCGCGTTATGCTCCCAATCATCAGAGCGAAACGAGTTGGAACAGACAAGCTCAGCCAGGCCCTGGCCTTGGTGGGCCTCAGTGCCGCGATGGGGGCGCATTTCGTGCAATATGACGGGCATGCCCATCTGCGCCGCCTGCCAGGCCGCTTCCGAACCGGCTAGGCCGCCGCCAATAATGTGTAGAGGATCAATGGACATGACGCGCTTATAACCGCTAAATCGGCGCGGTTGAACAGGGGTATGGAATGCGGCTTCAATTAGATATGGCTCTGGTGCGAAGCAGCCTTGGCCATGGCTTCGCAGTGACGCGGCTGGCCTGGAACAAGTGCCCCGGCATACTGATCTTGATGCTGCTGGCGATACTGGGTGCCGATTATCTTGATCTCGCCGCGGCCAATCAGGGTTTGGCTAATTTCGGTCTGCTTCTCGTCTATAACTTGGCCAGTATTGCGGCCTATGGCGCTGTGTACAGGCTGGCGGCGGGCGATGACGAAGCGGGGGCCCAGGGCCTAGGGCATTGGGGTTTTCAATGGCGGGCCTTGGAAGGGCGCTTACTGGGCGCAGCCTTGTTACTGGTGCTCTTGTTTGTGTTTGCGATCGTGTTGGTGGTGTTTCTACTCTTGGCGCTGGCGGCCATTATTGCCTATGGCCATGGGCATGAACTGACTCTCAGCAGTCCAGCTGCCATTGGGGCCGAATTGGGGCTGGGGGGCATTGTGGTCATGCTAGTATGCTGCGGCCTCGCGCTTGCGGCCTTGGCAAGCTTGTATCTCAGACTGTGCCTTTCGGGTCCGGCCAGTGCCTATTTGGGCAAGATTTCGGTGCTCTCGACCTTGGGTTTGACGAAAAATCGGGTCTTAAGCCTCCTGTTCGTATTCGGGGCGATCTATGGCGCTATGGTCCTTTTCATGCTTGGCGGTGAGGTTTTAATCGCCATCCTCTTCCGCTTGGGTGCGGATTTATCGGGGCTAAGGGTCGTCTTTTCCGCGCTGTATACAGGCCTGGGGGTCTTGGTGGTTGTGCCCATGATTGCCGCTACGCAAGCGGCCCTTTACCGCTCCTTGAAAGCGGGACATAACCCAACAGAATACCCGCTAGAGTCGGGCGAAAAGGACTAGGCCATGGCTGCGTTTTCACCCACAGATGTTGCCTTTGAAGGCTTTCGGATCACGCGTGAGCGACCGATTACGGTGGCGATCTGGACCGGGTTTTATTTGCTGGTCAGTCTGGCCCTGGCCATCTTCATGATTGCCACGGTAGGGCCTGAATTCAACGCGCTTGAAAAGGCGGCCCAGAGCGGCGGCGATGTGCAGCAATCGCTCGAGACCTTGCAAAAGCTTTTGCCGTTTTACGCCGTGGCCTTTCCGGTTGGGATTTGCGTCATGTCGATCTTTGCTGGGGCTGTGTTTCGCATTGTGCTCGGCAGGCCCGGCGGCCTTGCTGGGCATCTCGCCTTTGGTGAGGACGAGTTTCGGCTGGTGGCCTTGAGCCTAATTGTCAGTGTCCTGCTATTTGCGGCCATGTTCGTGATTATGCTGGTGGTTGGCATATTGGGCAGTATTGGTGCCGCGATCAGTCCGGCCGCAGGCGGTTTGATTGCCGTGGTGAGCGCGGTTGCGGCCTTTGTGGGCATGTTATGGGTGACGGTGCGACTATCGCTCTGCGGGCCCATGACCTTTGCCGAGCGCAAGATTGTCGTGTTTCGCGCCTGGTCGGTGTCGCGCGGCCATTTTTGGCAATTGCTCGGATCCTATGCCCTAGCCTTGGCCATGGGCATTGTCGCTGCCTTGATGGCCTTTATCGTCTTTATCGCCTTGGCCGGGGTACTGGTCGTGGCGACGGGCGGGGCGATTGCCGATGTCGGCGCTTTGTTTCGGCCAGACTTCTCGTCAATCGGATCGTTTTTCACCCCAGCCATGATCCTGTATCAGGTGTTTGGCGCCGTGATTACCGCCATCTATTACGCTGTGATCTTGGCCCCCCAGGCCATGGCCTATGTGGCCTTAACCGATTATGCGGGTGACACGGAAGGCTAGGCCAAGGCGCTTGGTCTTGCGCTAACGGCGGCATGCCAGCGGCCTAGGCGCTCAAGACCTTCAGGCATGGGCAGGCCAATCCAGGCGGCGAAATCGATCGTGGTCAGGGCGGCTATATCGGCCATGCTATAGGCATTGCCCGCCATAAAGTCTTGGCCGTCAAGCTCCTGATCCAGCCAGGTCATGACCCTGTTCACGGTCTCACGGTTGGATTCGCCAAAATCTTGAAACTGGGTCAAGAGCTTGGCCGTATAGGGATGGGCGTGCCGCCAGAACATGCCGACCGGGGTCATGAGCTGAAACTCGATCCGGCGAATGGTCATATCAATCTTGGCCACTTCGAGCGGCGTGGTGCCAAATAACGGCTTGTCCGGATAAAGCGCATCCAGATAGCGGCAGATTGAGATGGTCTCGGTAATCACCGTGCCGTCATCCAGTTCCAGCACGGGAATCTGGCCCAAGGAATTCTTGGCCTTGAACGCCGGGGCCTTGTGTTCGCCCTTCATCATATTGACCGGTATTTCCGGCAGATCGATGCCTTTTTCGGCCAGAAAGATCCGCACGCGGCGGGGATTGGGGGCTGGGTTTGGCGCGCCATAGAGTTTCATTTTGGTATCCCTTGCTGGTGGGGAAGAGCCCCCTTCCCCGGCTTTGCCGGTACTTCCCCCAAGGGGGGAAGATTTATTCATAACCAATCCTCCCCCTCTGGGGGAGGGGGACCGCGAAGCGGTGGAGGGGGCCTCAGGCCCGCTTGGTCTTCAGCGCCTTGACCCGGTCCTTACGGCGGGCCTCGTGGCGATCCAGGATCTCAGCCAAGTATTTGCCGGTCCAGCTGTCCTTGGCCTTGGCGACGTCTTCGGGCGTACCGCTGGCCACGATTAGGCCGCCGCCATCGCCGCCCTCGGGGCCAAAATCGACCAGCCAGTCGGCAGTCTTGACCACATCCAGATTGTGCTCAATCACCACCACCGTATTGCCCTGATCGACCAGCTCATGCAGCACCTCGAGCAGCTTGCGGGTGTCTTCAAAATGCAGACCCGTGGTCGGTTCATCGAGAATATAGAGGGTCCGGCCCGTGGCGCGGCGCGACAATTCCTTGGACAGCTTAACCCTCTGGGCCTCACCGCCAGACAAGGTCGTCGCCGACTGGCCAACCTTGACATAGGACAGGCCCACCCTTGTCAGGGTCTGCATCTTGTCGCGCACCGAGGGCACGGCCTTGAAGAAGCTCGCGGCCTCCTCAACCGTCATATCGAGGATATCGGCGATCGACTGGCCCTTGAACAGGATCTCCAGGGTTTCGCGATTATAGCGCCGCCCTTTGCAGATATCGCAGGTGACATAGACATCGGGCAGGAAGTGCATCTCGATCTTGATTAGGCCATCGCCCTGACACGCCTCGCAGCGCCCGCCCTTGACGTTAAAGCTAAACCGGCCGGGGCCATAGCCGCGCGCCTTGGCCTCGGGCAATTGCGCAAACCAGTCGCGGATCGGCTGAAATGCGCCGGTATAGGTGGCGGGGTTGGAGCGCGGCGTGCGGCCAATCGGCGACTGGTCGATATCAATCACCTTGTCGAAAAACTCTAGCCCCTCGATCTTGTCATGCGGCGCTGGGCCTTCGCTTGCATTGTTCAGACGCCGGGCGGCGGCCTTATACAGGGTCTCAATGGTAAAGGTCGATTTGCCGCCGCCGGAGACGCCGGTAATGCAGGTAAACACCCCGACCGGGATCTCGCCATTAATATTGCGCAGATTATTGCCGCGCGCGCCGAACACCTTGACCATCTTTTTGCGATTGATCGGGCGGCGACCATCAGGCAGGGCAATCTCGCGGCTGCCGACCAGGTATTGGCCCGTCAGGCTGTCTGGATTGTCCATAATGGCCTGGGGCGGGCCTTCGGCGACAATATGGCCACCGTGAATACCTGCGGCCGGGCCCATATCGATGACATGATCGGCGGTCAGGATGGCCTCCTCATCATGCTCGACCACCAGGACAGAATTGCCCAGATCGCGCAGGCCGCGAAGGCTTTGTAAGAGGCGGGTATTGTCCCTCTGATGCAGACCAATCGAGGGCTCATCCAGCACATAGAGCACGCCTGTTAGCCCCGACCCGATCTGGCTGGCCAGACGAATGCGCTGGCTTTCGCCGCCCGAAAGCGTGCCAGAGCGCCGCGATAGGTTCAGATAGTCCAGACCAACATCGACCAAGAAGCGCAGCCGATCGGTAATCTCTTTCAAGATCCGCCGGCCGATCTCCATCTGTTTGGGCGTCAACTGCGCTTCGAGGCTGTCAAACCATTCGCCCGCCTTGCGGATGGCCAGTTCAGAGACCTCACCGACATGCTTGCCAGCAATCTTGACCGCCAGGGCCTCGGGCTTGAGCCTATAGCCGTCACAGGCCTCGCAAGGGGTATCGGACTGATAGCGCGACAGCTCTTCACGCACCCAGGCACTATCGGTTTCGCGAAGGCGGCGGGCCATATTGGTCACCACCCCCTCAAACGGCTTGGTCACGTCATAGCGGCGCGAGCCATCATCATAGGCGAACTTGATCTTGGTCGTGCCGGTCCCGGCCAGGATGATCTTCTTGGCCTCCGGCGGCAATTCGCGCCAAGGCTTGTCCATCGAGAAGCCGTAATGCAGGGCCAGGGCCTGCAGGGTCTGGGTATAGAAGGGCGACGGGCTCTTGGCCCAGGGCGCGATCGCGCCGTGATGTAGGTCCTTTTCTGGATCGGGAATAACCAACTCAGCATCAAAGGTCAGCTTGACGCCCAGGCCATCACAGGCTGGGCAGGCCCCGAACGGATTATTGAACGAAAACAGCCTTGGCTCGATCTCGCTGATCGTAAAGCCTGAGACCGGACAGGCGAACTTTTGCGAAAATAGCAGCCGCTGCGGTTCTTTTTCGCCGGGCGCGGCCTCAGCCCATTCGGCCACGGCAATACCATCGGCCAGGCGAAGTGCGGTCTCGAGCGAGTCGGCCAGACGCTGTTCCTGGCCTGACTTGACCACAATCCGGTCCACGACCACGTCAATATCGTGTTTCAGCTTCTTATCGAGGGTCGGGGCGTCCTCGATCGGGTAAAACTCGCCATCGATCTTGAGGCGCTGAAAGCCCTGGCGCTGCAGGTCGGCAATCTCTTTGCGATATTCGCCCTTACGGCCACGTACCATGGGGGCCAGCAGCAAGAGGCGCGTGCCCTCGGGCAGGGCGACAATCTTATCGACCATCATGCTGACGGTCTGGCTTTCGATCGGCAGGCCTGTGGCGGGTGAATAGGGCGTGCCGACCCGCGCCCAGAGCAGGCGCATATAGTCGTGAATCTCGGTCACCGTGCCGACGGTGGAGCGCGGGTTTTTTGAGGTGGTCTTTTGTTCAATCGAAATGGCGGGCGACAGGCCCTCGATCAGATCGACATCGGGCTTGCCCATCAACTCCAAGAACTGGCGCGCATAGGCCGACAGGCTCTCGACATAGCGCCTCTGGCCCTCTGCATAGATGGTGTCAAAGGCCAGCGAGCTCTTGCCCGATCCAGACAAGCCTGTCAGCACTACCAGCTGGCCGCGGGGGATGTCGACATTCACATCTTTGAGATTGTGTTCGCGCGCGCCGCGCACGCGGATGAACTGGCTCGGGTCTGACATTCAGGGGCTCTTTAGCGGCCGCGCACCCAATGGCGGCCAAGCCCCTATATCTAGTAGTTAGAGTCGTAAAAACAGCAAGAACATTGTGTGAACGACGGTTAGGCCTGCAAGGCTAGGATCGGGGCCCAGGTCAATCTATGCGCCGCGCAAGGCCCCAATTGGCGCAAGGCTGATGCATGGGCCGGAACGCCATAGCCCTTATGGGCGGCAAAGCCATAGCCGGGATGGACTGCGTCCAGCTGGTACATGACCCGGTCGCGGGCCACCTTGGCCAGGATGGAGGCCGCAGCGATCGATAGGGAAAGGCCATCGCCCTTGATCACGGTACGCACCGGGCAGGGCAGGTCAAAATTATAATTGCCGTCGATTAGGGCAAAGATGGGGGCAATGGCCAATTGCTTCATGGCCCGGCGCATGGCCAGGCCCGTGGCCTGGACAATATTGAGCTGGCAAATCTCCTCGGGGCTGGCCTCGCCGACACCCCAGGCCAAGGCGCTGGCCATGATTTCGATCTCCAGCCGGTCGCGGGCCTTTTCGCTGAGCTTTTTGGAGTCGTTCAGGCCATTGGGGATGGCATTGGGATCTAGAATGACCGCAGCAGCCGTCACCGGGCCTGCCCAGGGGCCGCGCCCAGCCTCATCGACACCGCAGACCGGATGGGGGCTTTGCGCCTCTAGCGACCAGTCTGGGCCACCTAGGCGCACGCTGCGTGCCTAGGACAGGTGACCAGATGGTCATTGACCATGCCGACGGCCTGCATAAAGGCATAGACGATGACCGGGCCGCAATATTTGAAGCCCTTGGCCTTCAGCGCCTTGGCCATGTCTTGCGCCAGCGGCGTCTGGGCCGGGACCTCGCTCATGCTGTGCCAGGTGTTCTTGATCGGCGCGCCGCCGACCATGTCCCAGAGAAACGCGCTAAAATCCTCGCCGCGATCGCGCATATCCAGATAGATCTGGGCCCCGGAAATCGCCGCATCGATCTTGCCATTGGAGCGGATAATCCCGGCATCGGCCATTAGGCGCGCGCGGTCCGCCTCGCCATAGCGCGCGACAATTTCCGGATCAAAGCCATGAAAGGCGGCGCGGAAATTATCGCGTTTGCGCAATATGGTGATCCAGGACAGGCCCGCCTGAAACCCGTCCAGCACCAGTTTTTCCCACAAGGCGCGGCTATCCCATTCGGGCACGCCCCATTCGGTATCGTGATAGGCCTCATAGAGATCATCGCCGATCATGCCGCGCCAGGCGCAGCGGTGGAGCGTTTCCATCCCGGTCTAGTCCTCGACTGGAGCGGCCTTTTTCGCAGCCGGTTTCTTGACCGCCGCCTTTTTCACTGCAGGCTTCTTGGCCGCAGCGGCCTTGGTGGGCGCCTTTTTCTTGGGGCTTGCGGCGGCTTTTTCGGCCTTTGGCTTGGCGGCAGCCTTGGCCTTGACCGGCTTTTTCTTGCCCCCGCCCTTGGCGTCGCGCTCGGCAATCAGGCGAACAGCCTCTTCCAGGGTCAGATCCGTTGGCTCCATGCCCTTGGGCACATTGGCATTGGTCGCCTCGTGCTTGATATAGGGCCCAAACCGGCCAGACAGGATCTTGACCGACTTGCCGGTTTCCGGATGCAGGCCCAGATCTTTCAAAGCCGTGGCCTCGGCCCGGCCGCGGCCCTTGCCGCCGCCCGCGCGCTTTTCGGCCAGGACTGTGATGGCGCGGTTAAGACCGACATCAAACACTTCTTCAGGCGAATCCAGATTGGCATAGGTGCCCGAGTGCTGGACATAGGGGCCAAAGCGGCCAATCCCGGCCAGGATGATGGCGCCGTCATCGGGGTGGTTGCCGACCTCGCGCGGCAGGGACAGCAGCCTAATCGCCTTTTCCAAGTCAATGGCGGCCGGAACCCAGCCCTTGGGCAGGCTGGCGCGTTTGGGCTTTTCGCCCTCGGCCATTTCGACATAGGGGCCAAAGCGGCCAATCTTGAGCCAGACGGCCTGGCCGGTGACCGGGTGGGTACCAAGCTCGCGGTCGCCACTTTCGGCCCCGTCCTCGCCCTCGGCATTGGCCAAGGTGCGGGTAAAGCGGCATTCAGGATAGTTGGAACAGCCAATAAAGGCGCCAAACTTGCCGGTCTTGAGGCTTAGGCGCCCGGTCGCACAGGTCGGGCAGGCGCGGGCATCAGAGCCATCTTCTTTTGCCGGGAAGATATGCGGCCCTAGGGCCTCGTTCAGGGCATCGAGCACATTGGTGACGCGCAGTTCGCTGATCTCGCCCACCGCCGCATGGAAATCTTTCCAGAAATCACGCAGCAGCTGCTTCCATTCCATCTCACCGGCCGAGACCAGATCGAGCTTTTCTTCGAGCGCGGCGGTGAAATCATATTCGACATAGCGATGGAAGAATTGTTCCAAAAAGGCCGTAACCAGGCGGCCCTTGTCTTCTGGAATAAAGCGGTTCTTGTCCATCCGCACATAGTCGCGTTCGCGCAGCACGGTCAGGATAGAGGCATAGGTCGAGGGACGGCCAATGCCCAGCTCTTCCATCTTCTTGACCAGGCTGGCTTCGGAATAGCGCGGCGGTGGTTCGGTAAAGTGCTGATCGGCGCGGGCTTCAAGCACCTTGGCGGTTGCGCCCGCCTTGACCATGGGCAGGCGGCCACCGTCTTCGTCGCCGCCGTCGTCGCGGCCTTCTTCATAGACGGCCAGATAACCGTCAAACAGCACAACCTGACCATTGGCCCGCAGGCCGGTCTTTCCGTCTGGGCTGTCGAGTTCAATACTGGTGCGCTCAATGCGGGCGCTTTCCATCTGAGAGGCGATCATCCGCTTCCAGATCAGCTCATAGAGGCGGCCCAAATCCGATTCCAGCCGCAGTGAGCCGGGATTGCGGGCCAGGCTGGTTGGCCGGATGGCCTCGTGCGCTTCTTGCGCATTCTTGGCCTTGGTCTTGTAATAACGCGCCTTTTCAGGGACATAGTCCTTGCCAAACCGGCCCTCAATCACTTGGCGCGCCTCAACTAGGGCCTCCGGCGCCGACTGGATGCCGTCGGTTCGCATATAGGTGATCAGGCCGACGGTTTCGCCGCCAATATCAATGCCTTCATACAGTTTTTGCGCCGCCTGCATGGTGCGCTGCGCCGAGAAACCCAGCTTGCGCGAGGCTTCTTGTTGCAGAGTCGAGGTGGTGAAGGGCGGCGACGGGTTGCGCGTGCCGGGCTTTTTCTCGACGGCTGTAATCGTAAATGGCGAGGCCTGTACCGCATGGCGCGCGGCATGGGCGGCGGTCTCATCGGGCAGATCGAACTTGCCGAGCTTCTTGCCGTCATGCTTGACCAGACGGGCCATGAATGGGTCAGAGCCTGCGCTGACCGTGCCCTCGACCGTCCAATATTCTTGGGTGCGGAAGGCCTCGATCTCGATTTCGCGGTCGACCACTAGGCGCAGGGCCACAGACTGAACCCGCCCCGCCGAGCGCGAACCTGGCAGCTTGCGCCACAAGACCGGAGACAATGTAAAGCCGACCAGATAGTCCAGAGCCCGGCGCGCCAGATAGGCATCGACCAGTTCCATATCAATATCGCGCGGGTTCTTCATCGCCTCGGTCACGGCCGATTTGGTGATGGCATTGAACACGACCCGCTGAATGGTCGCGTCCTTCAGAACCTT
>CANGEH010000011.1 GCA_947452665.1 Caulobacteraceae bacterium | reverse complement strand
TGAAGGCGATCTGGACCAGGCAAGGCTAGCTGCGCAAGCCGCCGATGCCGTGGTGGTCGTGGTTGGCTATACCGCTGTCGAAGAGGGCGAATACATACCTGGGGACATTGGGCTCGAAGGCTTTGACGCGAACAAGCCCGCCAAGGACGGCAAGCCACAACGCGGGCCAGTCGGCGGCGATCGCGACGATCTAGGTCTGCCGCCTGAACAAATCGCCCTGATCGAAGCTACCTGCGCCACCGGCAAGCCTGTGGTTGTCGTGGTTGTTGCCGGGTCTGCCGTCATGATGAGCGCATGGGCCGACAAGCCGGGGGCCATTTTGCAAACCTTCTATTCCGGCATGGAGGGCGGCCACGCCTTGGCAAGGGTTCTGTTCGGCGATGTATCGCCATCGGGCAAATTGCCGTTCAGCGTGCCCCAATCCGAAGCCGACCTGCCGCCGTTCGATAAGAATGCCGATACTGCGATCTATGGTCCGCTGCATGGCTATACCCTGCTCGATGCCGAGGGCAAGGCACCGGCCTTTGCCTTTGGCCATGGCCTGTCCTATGCCCGCTTTGCCTATCGCGGTTTGAAGGTGCGGCGCACGGCCCAGGCCCTAGAGGTCAGCATTGGCGTGACCAATACCAGTGCCATAGACGCCGATACCGTGGTTCAGCTCTATGTCGGTTTTCCTGGCAAGGCAGCACCCCGTCCGGTCAAGCTGCTGCGCGGCTTTCAAAGGCTATCGGTGAAATCCGGTGCAACCCAGATTGCGCACCTGACCGTGCCGCTAGATACCCTGCGCTGGTGGAACCCCGAAACCCGGTCCTGGACGCTGGAGACTGGCGATCACCAGATCATGGTCGGCAGCTCGTCCAATCTGAAAGACCTGACCACGGCGGTGATTAGCCTTTAGCGGGGGCTGGGTTCAAGCATGGCTGGACGGCGCGGATCTTAGGCTATAGCCCATGGCCATGACCAGCTTTACCGAACTTCTTCAGCAGGGCGCCACGCACGCCTGGCTGTTTATCCCGAGCGCCATCGTTCTGGGGGCCTTGCACGGGCTGGAGCCGGGTCATTCCAAGACCATGATGGCAGCCTTTATCATTGCCGTGCGCGGCACGGTGAAACAGGCGGTATTGCTGGGCCTTTGCGCCACCGTCTCCCATACGGCGATTGTCTGGATCATCGCCTTGGGCGGCCTTTATCTATGGCGCGGCCTAGCGCCAGAATCGATCGAGCCCTATTTGCAGGTCGGCTCAGCCGTGATGATTTTGGGCATGGGCAGTTGGATGATCTGGCGCACAGCCAGAGAGCAGCGGCAAGGCGAACATCATCACGATCACGATCACGATCATCATCACCACGACCACGACCACCACCACCACCACCATCATCATGACCACGAACCCGTGACGGCGGAGTTTCAGGATGCGCATGAGCGCGCCCATGCCCTAGACATTCAGCGCCGATTTGAGGGCAAGACGGTTACAACCGGCCAGATCATGCTGTTTGGCCTGACCGGCGGCCTGATCCCCTGCCCTGGCGCGATTACGGTGCTGTTATTGTGTCTTCAGTTAAAGGCCTTTGCCCTGGGCGCTGTGCTCGTCCTTTGCTTTAGCATCGGCCTGGCCCTAACCATGGTCGCATCTGGCGTGCTGGCCGCCTTGAGTGTCAAGCATATGGACAAGGCGTTTAGCGGCTTTGGCGAGCTGGTGCGCAAGGCCCCTTATCTTTCCGGTGGCGTAATCCTGCTGATCGGGGTCTATCTTGGCATTAATGGTCTGGTGCATCTGTTGGGCTAGGGCTTAGGCGCAGCTCGCCCAGACTTCCGCTGGAGGCCGAGATGAGCATTGAATCCGTCAGACAAGAATTGCACGAGGCCGAGGAGCGTCTGCTCAAGGAGCTAAGGGTGCTTAGGCGCGGCGCGCGGCGCATCGATATGGATGCAAGCGTACGCCCACCCCTAACCCTTGGCCAACGCATAGCCGATCAGGTCGCTGCGACCATGGGGTCGTGGCGCTTTATCATTATCCAGTCCTCAATCTTGCTGATGTGGATCGGACTGAATGTCACCGCCTATATCCAGCACTGGGACCCCTATCCCTTTATCCTGCTCAATCTGGCCCTGTCGTTTCAGGCCGCCTATGCCGCGCCCTTCATCATGATGAGCCAGAACCGCCAGCAGGATATTGACCGGCGCGAGGCCGAAAACGATCACCAGATCAATATCAAGGCTGAGCTCGAGATCGAACTTCTGCACCAAAAGATCGACCAGCTGCGCGAGAAGGAACTCCTAACCATGGCTCAGGCCATTGCCGACCTGACCCAGATGCTAAGGGACGAACGCGCCAAGACGTGATCTGTGTTGGCGCGATCCACTGATCCAGATCAAGGCGCGCTGAGCCCATATAACGGCCTATCAAGTTATTGTTTTTTCTAGCTTGGTACGGGCTTTGGGCCTGGTTCGAGGGTGGCTTGGTGGTTTGTCATGATCGTTTTTTCCGTCATTAAAGAACCGTTTGGCTGGTCCATCTGTACCGGCGGATGCATGACCACGACCTTTCGTACCCGCGATTGCGCGGTCCGCGAAGCCCATTGCCTGGCCAATGCTATTCGCTCGCACGGTCAAGATACTGAGGTCGTCCTATTAGACGAAGACCAAGGCGAGGCGGTCGGCACATTGGTCAGACGGGCAGAGCCAATGGCGCAGTCCCGCTTTTCGATGCGCGGCTAGGCTGATGTTCGCGCAAAGCACGGGCGGCGGTCGGTAACCTGATTATGATCAATCAAAATTCTCCGCAGACCTTGGGGCCAGCGGTCAGGCAGGGCTTGCGTCGTTGGATCGGCGGGCGGCTCGATAGCGCGCTGTGGATCGATCAGGCCCCAATCCGGGCCGAGCTATTCAGCATTGAACGCCTAGAGGAGCACGCCAAGGCCTTGGCGGCCGGTCAGTCCGTGTCCCCACAGCGGACCCGCGGCATATCGCTGACACAGCGCCTTGGTGATAACGAAGCCACCTTGTTAAGGGTTCGGCGCGATGTGGCCGAGGCCCTAGAGGGCGGCGAATCCATCACGGCCTCAGCCGAATGGCTGATCGACAATTTCCACATTGTTGAAGCCCAGATTGCCGAGGTCCGCACAGACCTGCCCCGCGGCTATTATCGCCAATTACCCAAGCTCATGACCGGCCCGTTTGCGGGTTATCCGCGGATTTTTTGTCTGGCCTGGGCGTTTATTGCACATACCGATAGCCTGTTTGATCCAGAGGCCCTGCGCCGGTTTTTGGACGCCTATCAAACGCTTGAGCCCCTGAGCATTGGCGAGCTTTGGGCCGTATCAATCACCTTGCGACTGGTGCTGGTCGAAAACCTGCGCAGGCTCGGTCAGGTCATATTGGATAGCCGTCAGGCCCGAAACCTGGCCGATGCCCTGTCTGACAAGCTGCTCAATACCGCCGGCATGTTGGCGGACTCCAACAAGATCGTACTGGCCAGCTATAACCAGGCCACCTATCCGGCGGCTTTTCTGGTTCAGCTCGTGCACCGATTGCGCGACCAGGATGCGACCATGGCGCCGGCCTTAAACTGGCTGGACCAGCAACTCTTGAAACAAGGCACGACGGCCGAGGCCCTGGTGCGCCAAGAGCATCAAAGGCAGGTCAATAGTAGCGTAACCGTGCGCAATATTATTACGAGCATGCGCCTGATTTCTAATCTCGACTGGTCCGAGCAGTTTGAGAAAACCAGCCTAGTCGACCGGGCGTTCCACACCACAGAGCGCTATGGCCTGATGGATTTTGCCACCCGCAATCTCTACCGCACGGCGATTGAACAATTGGCGCGCGGCTCGGCGCTTTCCGAGCTTGAGGTTGCCCATGCCGCGATTACGAGGGCGAATGCGGCCCAGGATGCACCGACCGACCCAATCGACCGACCACGCCTATCGGACCCCGGCTATTATCTGATCGCGAGGGGACGGGCAGGCTTTGAAAAAGCCATTGGCTTCAAACCCTCGCTCCAGAGCTGGCCAGGGCGGATGTATCGCAAGCTGGGCATTGCCGGTTATGTCCATGCCAGCCTGATCCTGTCTGTGGTTCTCTTATGTTTGCCGCTTTGGGCAGCCCATTTGGGCGGTGTTGATCCTCGGTGGCTCGGCCTATTGGCCCTACTCGGCCTGGTGCCCGCAATCGATTTGTCGGTTGCTCTGGTCAATCAAATGCTGACGCGCGGGTTTCGCGCCACCCTGCTGCCAGGACTTGATCTGGCCAAGGGCATACCGACGGCCATGCGGACCCTAGTGGTGGTGCCAAGCTTGCTAACCGGTCTAGACTCGATCGCCGAGCAGGTAAGCAACCTGGAAATCCACCACCTGGCCAGCCCCGACGGCGAATTGCAATTTGCCTTGCTGACCGACTGGAGCGATGCCGCCAGCGAGCACATGCCCGGGGACGAGGCCCTGCTCAAGGCCGCCCAAGATGGGATTGATCGGCTCAATGCCCTGTATGGCCCGGCGCCAGAGGGGCCAAGATTTTTGCTGTTTCATCGCCGCCGGATCTGGAATTCCGGCGAAGCCTGCTGGATGGGGCTGGAGCGCAAGCGCGGCAAGATTTGCGAGCTGAACCGGCTTTTGCGCTGCGCCACCGATACCAGCTTCCTCGACCCCGTGCATGTGCCCATGGGCATTCGCTATGTCATCACCCTAGATGCCGACACCAAGCTACCACGCGAAACGGTCGGACGACTGATCGGCAAGATGGCGCACCCGCTAAACCAGCCTCGGCTCGATGCGAAAAGCCAGCGCGTGATCGAGGGCTATGGCGTGCTCCAGCCTAGGGTCACACCGGCCCTACCAACCGGGCATCAAGGCTCGGTATTCCTGCGCGTGTTTTCCGGTGCGCTGGGCATTGACCCCTATGCCGCCGCCGTCTCGGATGTCTATCAAGACCTGTTTGGCGAAGGCACCTATACGGGCAAGGGCATTTATGACCTCGATGCCTTTGAAGCCGCGCTCAAGGGCCGCGTGCCGGGCAATAGCCTGCTAAGCCATGACCTGTTTGAAGGCATATTTGCCCGGGCGGGCCTAGCCTCTGATGTCGAGGTGGTTGAGGATTTTCCGACCCGCTATGACGTAGCGATCCTGAGGCACCACCGCTGGGCTCGAGGCGATTGGCAACTCCTGCCTTGGGTGTTTGGCAATGGACCCAAGGGTGCGAAGGGCCATGTACCCGCCATTGGCCGCTGGAAATTGTTGGACAATCTGCGCCGTACCTTGTCAGCGCCGTCCCTAGTCCTGGCCCTGATGGCAGGCTGGATGATGACGCCGCCAATGGCCCTGCTCTGGACCAGTTTTCTGCTCACGACCATTGTGCTGCCGCCCTTGATCCCCGTCTTGGCCCATATTGCGATCAGTCGGACTGGGGTCAGCTTGACTAGCCATTTGCGGGCCCTTGGCGCAGAGCTGCAACTGGCCCTGATCCAGTCGGGTATGATGATTGTGTTTCTTGGCGATCAGGCCTGGCGCATGGCCGACGCCATCATCCGCACGCTTTACCGCCTAGGCATTAGCCGCCGCCACCTGCTGCAATGGACACCAACCGCCCAGATTGCTCTTGCGCCGGCCCCTGGCCTAGAGGGCAGTTATCGCCAAATGGGCGGAGCACTTGGGGTCGCCATGGTCACCCTGGCGACGACCAGTCTTTGGGGCCATGCGGCCTGGGGCCTGCCTGCCCTGTTTGCCGGGCTTTGGCTTGCCTCACCAGCCCTGGCCTTTTGGGCCAGCAAGTCGCCAACGATTTCCAGTCGCCGACCAATCGCCCCGAGTGATGCCCACGCCCTTCGCCTGATTGCGCGACGCACCTGGCGGTATTTTGAGACCTTCGTTACCGCCAGCGAAAACATGCTGCCGCCCGACAATTTTCAGGAAACACCAGAGCCTGTGGTGGCCCATCGGACCTCACCGACCAATATCGGACTTTACCTATTGTCTACGGCCAGCGCGCGAGACCTTGGCTGGATCGGCACGCGCGACGCGATCGAGCGGCTGGAGGCGACCTTTGCCACCTTGAACCGGTTGGCGACCTGTCACGGCCATTTCTATAACTGGTACGATACGCAGGATCTAAGGCCGCTTGAGCCGCATTATGTCTCCAGCGTCGATAGCGGCAATCTGGCCGGACACCTGATCGCATTGGCCCAGGCTTGCCGCGATTGGCGAGACGCGCCGATCACCGCCAATACCTATTGGCAGGCAGGCCTAGATGCCCTTGACCTTATGCGCGATGCCGCGCGGCAATGTCGCGCCCGCAGACCGGGCCGCAGCATGGGCTGGCGACGGCTTGATGATGAGGTTGGACGCCTCGAGCGGGGCCTTAAGGCCGCATTGGCCACAGGCGACAGCGCCTGGTCCAGTCTGGCCAATCTTTGCGACCTAGCCGCCAATATGGTCGATAGCGTACAGGGCATAATCTTGGAGGAAGATAATCCCCGCCTGGGCACCGACCTCTTGGCCTGGGCGGATAGTGTGCATGGCTGTTTGAAAGGCCATTGCCGTGATCGAGACCCCGCGGCGCAACAGCCCCTAGCGCCGCGTCTGATGGCCTTGGAAACCGCCGCACGGGCCATGGCCTTGGCGATGGACTTCAAGCTCCTGCTTGACCCACAGCGGCTATTGTTGTCGATCGGCTATCAGGGCGCTGACGGCAGCCTTGATCCTAGCTGTTATGACCTATTGGCATCAGAAGCCCGGCTGGCTAGCTTTTTCGCGATTGCCAAGCGTGACGTCCCTACCCGCCACTGGTTCAAGCTCGGCCGGGCCGTGACGGCCATTGGGCATGGCTCGGCCCTGATTTCGTGGTCAGGCTCGATGTTTGAATACCTGATGCCGTCGATCATTATGCGCGCGCCCTCGGACAGCCTGATTGAACAGACCAACCGCCAGATTGTTGGCCGTCAGATCGAATATGCCCGCGCGCTCATGACCCCTTGGGGGGTGTCGGAATCGGCCTTTAGTGTGCGCGATCGCGATTTTACCTATCAATATTCCAATTTCGGGGTTCCGGGGCTGGGCCTAAAGCGCGGCCTTGCCGATAATGCGGTCATTGCGCCCTATGCCACGGCCCTAGCGGCCATGATTGATCCCGAGGCGGCCTGCCGCAATTTCGAGGCGCTTGATCGCCTAGGGGCGCGGGGTCGCTATGGTTTTTACGAGGCCCTGGACTTCACCCCTGCCCGCCTGCCGAAAGGTCAGAGCGTTTCGATCGTCCGCGCCTTTATGGCCCACCACCAGGGCATGACGATTACGGCCATAGCCGACTGTCTGTTGGACGGTCTCATGTGCCGAAGGTTTCATGCCGAACCCATGATCGCGGCGACAGAGCTTTTGTTGCAAGAACGGGTCCCGCGGGACTTTGTTGTCTCCCGCCCTGCTATTGCCGAACCGGCCCATGCCAGCCGCGACCCGGACCTAGAGGGCGGGTTTGCCTGGCGCACCCAGCCCGATACGCCAAGCCCGACCACCCAGCTTTTGTCCAATGGACGTTATGGGGTCATGCTGACCGGGGCTGGATCGGGCTATAGCCGCTGGGGTGACCAGGCCCTGACACGCTGGCGCGAAGACGCAACCTGCGACGATTGGGGCAATTATATCTATCTACGCGATGTGAATTCGGGGCGGATCTGGTCACCGACCTATCAGCCACTCGCCGACGAGACCGGCACATTTGAGGCTACCTTTAACGAAGACCGGGCCGAGTTCAGCCACCGCGATCAAGATCTGGTCACCAGTCTGCAGGTCATTGTCTCGGCCGAAGATGATTCCGAAGTGCGCCGCCTGACCGTATCCAATCTGGGCGATCTACCGATCGAAATCGATATTACGACCTATTGCGAACTGGTCTTGACCCAACAGGCCGCCGATATCGCCCATCCGGGCTTTGCCAAGATGTTTGTCGAGACCGAGTATCTCAGCGGCCTCGGCGCCCTTTTGGCAACGCGGCGGCGGCGCAGCGCAGAAGAGCCTGAAATCTGGGCGGCGCATCTGGCCGTGACGGATGCCAAGACCGTCGGCAAGCGCGAATTTGAAACTGACCGGGCGCGGTTTCTTGGCCGCGGCGGCGGTGTGCGAAACCCAGCCTCGATCATGGATGGGCGGGCCTTGTCGGGAACCGTCGGGGCCGTGCTCGATCCGGTATTTGCCCTGCGCAGCCGCGTCCTGATTGCGCCCGGCGGCTCGGCACGCATTGATTTTTGGACCCTGGTCGCCGCTACGCGCGGCGAAATCCTCGACTTAATCGATAAGCATCATGATGTCGGCGCGTTTGAACGGGCAATGGCCATGTCTTGGACCCAGGCCCAGGTCCAACTGCATCATCTGGGCATAGACCGCAAACAGGCGCGCCAGTATCAAAGGCTTGCCGCGCACATGCTCTATGCCAATCCCATGCTGCGCGCCCCCTCTGAGGTGATTCAGGCCGGACAGGGCGCACAGCCTGACCTTTGGGGGTTGGGCATATCGGGTGATCTGCCCATCATGCTGGTGCGGATCTCGGACAGTGAGCATCAAGGCCTCGTCCGCGAAGCTCTGGAAGCCGTGGAATACTGGCGGCTCAAGCAATTATTCGTCGATCTGGTGATCCTCAACGAAAAAGACAGCGCCTATATTCAAGACCTGCAGTCCAATCTAGCGACCCTGGTCCGGGCCAGCCAGTCCCGCCCCCAGATCGGCGTGGCCGCAACCACGGGCCATGTCTTTATCTTGCGCGCCGATCAGATCGAGGCACAGGCCCGCGACCTGCTGATCGCCATAGCGCGGGTTCAGTTGGTTGGGGAAAAGGGGCGGCTTATCGATCAGCTGGACCGCGGCCCGCAGTTTCGAACCCATCAGCGCCCTAGGCCAGCCCCAAGGGCCAAGCCGATCATGTCCGAATTGCAAATTTTCCGCCCGAGCGCGGGGATGGAATATTTCAACGGGATTGGCGGTTTTTCTAAGGCAGGCAAGGAATATGTCACCCTGCTTGGTCCTGGCCAATCGACGCCTGCCGCCTGGATTAATGTGATTGCCAATCCCCATTTTGGCTTTCAAGTCTCGGCCGAGGGCGGCGGGTTTACCTGGTCGGTCAATAGTCGCGAACACCAGATCACGCCCTGGTCAAACGATCCGGTTACCGACAAGCCTGGCCAGGTGTTTTATATTCGCGACGAGGTGTCGGGCGAGGTCTGGACCCCGACCGCCCTGCCCATACGCGATGAGAGCGCGACCTATTCGGCCGCACACGGCTTTGGCTATACCCAGTTCCACCACGCCGCCAATGGTATTGAATCCGAGCTGTTAAGCTTTGTGCCCCTCGCCGATCCGATCAAGATTGCCCGCCTGCGTCTGACCAACCTGACCCAGCGCAAACGCACCCTTTCGGTCACCAGCTATGTCGAATGGGTCCTAGGTGCCAACCGTGCGGCCAGTGCGCCATTTGTATGCACGGCTCTGGATGGCGAAACCGGCGCCATAACCGCCCGCAATGCCTGGAACCCGGCCTTTGCCGACCGTGTTGCTTTTGCCGATATGGCCGGCCACCAGACCCAATGGACCTGCGACCGGCGCGAGTTTTTGGGACGAAACGGCGTCTTGGCCTGGCCAGCGGCCCTCACCGGGACCTCAAGCCTTCAGGGCCGGTCTGGCGCGGGGCTAGACCCATGCGCAGCCTTGCAGCAGCCCGTTGTGCTGGAGCCGGGCGGGTGTCTGGACGTGGTCTTCCTGCTGGGCGACGGCGAAAACCTAGCCCAGGCCCAGGCCTTGATCGGCCAGTATCGCCAAGTCGATATCGACCTGGAATTGGCCAAGGTCACCCAGTTTTGGGAAGACACACTTGGCAAGGTTCAGGTCAAGACCCCAGACCGGTCCATGGATATCATGCTCAATGGCTGGCTCACCTATCAGACCTTGGCCTGCCGGGTCTGGGCGCGGGCGGGCTTTTATCAGGCCAGCGGTGCCTATGGGTTTCGCGACCAGTTGCAGGACGGCATGGCCTTGGCCACAATTGCGCCAGCCTTGACCCGCGATCACTTGCTGCGCGCGGCCAGCCGTCAATTCATCGAGGGCGATGTCCAACACTGGTGGTTGCCCCATTCCGGCCAAGGCGTCCGCACACGAATCTCCGATGACAAGGTTTGGCTGGCCTATGCGGCGGCGCATTATGTCCAGGTGACGGGCGATACAGGCGTGCTGGATGAGCCCGTATCCTTCCTAGCGGGCCCCTTGCTAGAGCCGCACCAAAGCGATGCATTCTTCCTGCCGACCACGGCAGAGACCATGGCCAGCCTGTATGACCATTGCGCGCTTGGGCTGGATGCCAGTCTTGCGACCGGGGTGCATGGCCTGCCCCTAATGGGCGGCGGCGACTGGAATGATGGTATGAACAGGGTCGGTGAAGGCGGCAAGGGCGAAAGCGTCTGGCTAGGCTGGCTCTTGTTTGCCGCGCTTGAGCGGTTCTCCAAGATTGCTGATGCGCGCGGCGATTCAGGCCGGGCAAGGGTCTGGAGGGCGCATCAGATTGCGCTGGTCGAGGCGATGGAAACCCATGCCTGGGACGGACACTGGTACCGCCGCGCCTGGTATGATGATGGCTCGCCGCTTGGCTCATCGGCCAATGAAGAATGCCGCATCGATTCTATTGCCCAGGCCTGGTCGGTCCTGTCTGGCGCTGCCCCGGCCAATCGCGCCGCTGAGGCCATGGCCTCGATGGAGCGCGAACTGATCTTGCCGCAAGAGGGTCTGGCCCTGCTCTTGACCCCGCCCTTTGATCGCACCACCAAGGACCCCGGCTATATTCTTGGCTATCCGCCGGGGCTTAGGGAAAATGGTGGCCAATATACCCATGCCGCACTTTGGTCTGTCATGGCGCTCGCGGCCTTGGGCGAAGGCGATAAGGCCGTGGCCCTGTTTTGGATGCTCAATCCGATCAATCACGCCCGCACGCGCATTGACAGCCACCGCTATAAGGTCGAGCCCTATGTCGTCGCGGCCGATGTCTATTCCAACTCAGGTCACCGGGGTCGCGGGGGCTGGACCTGGTATACGGGCTCTGCCGGTTGGATGCAGCGCGCGGGCCTTGAATCGCTTTTGGGCCTCAAGATCGAAGCCGATCATTTCAGCCTTGATCCCTGCATCCCACGGACATGGCCCAGCTATGACCTGGTCCTGCGTCACGGCGCAGCGCGCTATGAGATCCATATCGACAACCCAGCCGGGGTGCAGCGCGGCATTGGCGCGGCGCAGATGGATGGTCAGGACCTATTCCAGCGTCCCCTCATCATCCGCCTGATCGATGACGGTCAGGTCCATAAGGTTAGCGTGACCCTAGCCTAGACCCGGCCGCGCCGTTTAAGACCTTGGTCCGCGCTTGACGGGTCCAGATCTTGGCTTTGCCGCATTGGGCCGCGGCGTCATCGGCCTTGCAGGCCTTGCCGCACCGACCTTAGCCATCACTGGCTTTGCAGAACCGGGCTTACCGGCAACGGGTTTACGCTCGATCAAGGTTGCGCCCTTGGCAGGACCGGCGCGATAATGCTTGACCGGGGCGCGCTTGGCCGCTTCTGCCGCAGCCTTTTGCCTAGCCTTGGGCTTGTGCGGCGAGATCTTGGGTTTGGCCTTGGCCCAGCCGGGCTTCTTCTTAACCAAAGCGGCGCGATCAGGAACCAGTTCTGAGGTCGCAGCGGCGGTTTCGGGCACGCTCCTGCGCGGGGCAGGCTCGGGCCTTGGACCTTCGAGCCGCACATTGCGGCGATCTGGCTGGGCGGGGGCTGCGGGGACAGCCGCCACGCCAGAGCCTAGGGGCAGATTGGCCTCGTCAATATAGGCGCTGAGTTGTTCGCGAATGACGCGCGGACCGATCTCTTCGGCCGCCCCGACCGGCAATGTGCCGAGCTGGAACGGGCCATAGGCTAGGCGGATCAGGCGATTGACCTGCAGACCGATCGAGTCCAGCACCTTACGCACTTCACGGTTCTTGCCCTCGGACAGGGTGACCGTAATCCAGACATTGGTGTGGCGGGTACCTTCCTTGACCTTGTCCAGCTTGGCAACAATCGGGCCATATTTGACGCCTTCGAGGGTCAGACCGGTCAGGAGGCGGTCAAGCCTGGACTGTGAGGTCTCACCATAGGCCCGGACCCGATAGGTTCGGCTCCAGCCGCTAGAGGGTAGTTCCAACGCCCGGGCCAAGGCCCCGTCATTGGTCAGCAGCAGCAAGCCTTCTGAATTCAAATCCAGCCGCCCAACCGAGATCACGCGCGGCAATTCCTTGGGCAGGGCCTCAAACACGGTCGGGCGGCCTTGCGGGTCCTTATGGGTGGTGACTAGACCGACCGGCTTATGATAGCGCCACATCCGGGTGGGCTCAGCCTCGCCGACCACCTCGCCGTCAACAGTGAGGATGTCGTCGGGGGCAACCTTGACCGCTGGGGTCAGCAGGACCTGGCCATTGACGCGCACGCGCCCGGCCTCGATCAGCCGCTCGACCTCGCGGCGCGAGGCGACACCGGCGCGGGCCAGGGCCTTGGCCACACGCTCGCCAGCGACGCCAGACAGGTCGTCGGTGTCGTTTTCATCGGGATCGCGAACACGTGGGCCTTGACCCAGCACGTCCCAGGGTTTTGGGTCTTCTGTATGATTGACCATGATGAGCGCACAATGCGCATTGCCTTGGCTTGTGCGCAAGCCGCCGCGGACATGGGCGAGGCCCCAATTGGCGCGGTTGTGATCGATTCTGCGTCTGGCGCGGTGATTTCGACCGCCCATAACCAGCCAATCGGCCTAAATGACCCCACCGCCCATGCTGAAATCCTGGCTATTCGGGCAGCGGCTCAAAAGCTGGGCAATTACCGACTCACCGGCCTAACCCTGGTCGTAACGCTAGAGCCATGCGCCATGTGCGCTGGCGCAATCAGTCATGCGCGGATCGGACGGCTGGTTTATGGGGCCGATGATGCCAAGGGCGGGGCCGTGGTCAGTGGCCCGCGCTTTTTCGAAGGCCCGACCTGTCATTGGCGGCCAGACGTCACAGGTGGTGTATTGGCGCGCGAAAGCGCCGATCTGCTGAAAGGCTTTTTCAAGGCTAGGCGCAAGCCCAAGGCCTAGAGCGCGGCGATCCGCTTGATCAAGCTGGCGCGAACCTGCGGCCACTCAGTATCCGTGATCGAGAACACAGCTGTGTCTCGCACATGGCCGGTCCAGGTGATCTTGTGTTTGCGCAAGACGCCCTCGCGCACCGACCCCAGCTTGGTCATGGCCGCCTGGCTGCGCAGATTGCGAACATCCACCATAAATTCGACCCGCACAGCCCCGCAGTCAAAGGCATGATCGAGCAGTAAGCGCTTGGCCTGCGGATTGGTCACCCCGGCCCGCGCCTCGGGATGCAGGAAGGTCGCACCGATCTCAAGACCGCCATGGGCCGGGCGCATATTCAGATAGCTGCTGGTGCCGACCAATTTTCCATCGCTCTGGCGGAAAATGGCATAGGCAATGCGGACGCCCGTTTGGTGCTCGGCCAGCATCTGGGCCCAAAACCCCTCAAAACCGTCATCACACGCCTTGACCGACATGATCGCCCAGGTCTCGGGGTCGCAATCGACCGCCCAGCGCATGGCCGCTTTCATATCGGCCTTTAGGGGAATGAGCCGGATGGCATCGGACTCAAGAGGATTAATCGAAATCAGCATGGCGGATTTGTCGCGCCCCTATAGCGGCTTGGCAAGGCTGGATGGCCTTGACCGGAGTTAAATCTAGGCTCAGCCTTATTCAAACAAACGTTTGAAACAGCCGCGACCGATCGCGGTGTATGGACAGGAGGACATTATGGACTTCGATTATTCACCGTCGCAAAAGCAATGGGTCAAGCGCATCACAGACTTTATGGACGCGCATATCGTCCCTGCCGTTCCCGTCTATGAAGCCCAGATGGAGGGCTTTGGCCAAGACCGCTGGAAGGTTATTCCGGTGGTCGAGGAACTGAAGGCCAAGGCCAAGGCGGCCGGTCTTTGGAACATGTTCATGCCACCGCATAGTGGCCAGACCCATGTCGATGACACGTTTGAGTTCGAGGGCGCGCCGCTAAGCAATCTGGACTATTCGACCATTGCCGAAATCATGGGCCGGGTTGGCTTTGCGTCTGAGGTGTTCAATTGCTCGGCGCCCGATACGGGCAATATGGAAGTGCTGATGCGCTATGGCACGCTGGAGCAGAAAGAGCGTTGGCTGCGGCCCCTGATGAATGGCGAAATCCGCTCAGCGTTTTTGATGACAGAGCCGGCTGTGGCCTCGTCCGACGCCACCAATATCGAGACCAGTATTGTCCGTGACGGTGATGACTATGTGATCAATGGCACCAAATGGTGGTCCTCGGGTCTGGGTGATCCGCGCTGCAAGGTGGCGATCGTGATGGGCAAGACCGACCCCAATACCAATACCTATAATCAGCAGTCGCAGATTCTGGTGCCGCTCGATGCGCCCGGGATCGAGATCCTGCGCATGTTGCCGGTGTTTGGCTATGACGATGCGCCGCATGGCCATGCCGAGGTGCGCTTGAACAATGTCCGTGTACCCGTCGATCATCTGCTGCTCGGCGAAGGGCGCGGGTTTGAGATTGCCCAGGGGCGGCTTGGCCCTGGGCGTATCCATCACTGCATGCGCACGATTGGCGTAGCCGAGGTGGCGCTGGAAAAGATGTGCAAGCGGCTCATGACCCGCAAGGCGTTTGGCAAATTCCTGTCCGATCACTCGGTCTGGGAACAGCGCATTGCCGAGGCCAGGATCGATATCGAAATGTCGCGCCTCTTGTGCCTCAAGGCGGCCGATATGATGGATAAGGCGGGCAATAAGTCTGCGCGTCTGGAAATCGCCATGATCAAGGTGGCCGCCCCGCGCATAGCCCTCAAGATCATTGATGACGCCATCCAGGCCCATGGCGGCGGCGGCGTGACCAGCGATTTTGGCCTGGCCAAGATGTATGCCGGCATCCGCACCCTGCGCCTCGCTGATGGTCCCGACGAGGTGCATTGCCGCACGATCGCCAAGATGGAGATGGGCAAGTATGGCGATGAGGTCACGCGGATGAAAAATGCCGAGGAAGCCCGCCTGCACGTCCCCGGCATTCGCTAAGGGGCAGGCTTGAGTTTGAGAGAAATAGAAGGCGGTCCAGTGGGCCGCCTTCTGTCATTTCGAGCTGGTCCGCGGCGCGCTATTGGCCCGTATCCAGGCGGCGAGATCCGGCTCAGTCACCTCACCGGCGGCGAGGGCCCAGAAGGTGCGAATGCAATCGACATCCTCAGCGATCAAATCCAGACCATTCTTGGCCAAGAACAGCAGGCAGACCACAAAGGCGGTCCGCTTATTGCCATCGGCAAACGGGTGATTCCTAGCGATGCCAAACCCATAGGCCGCCGCAAGATCCGCCAGATCGGGGCTACCAAAGGCGAACAGGTTTTGAGGCCGGGCCATGGCCGACTCCAACAGACCAATATCCCTCACGCCGTCCGCGCCGCCATGTTCGGCCAACTGGGCGCTGTGAATCGCCAGAGCAACCTTGGCCGAGACCCAGTTGGGCTCAGTCATTTCGCCAAGGCCCTCAAGACATTACGGCGCGACCGCATAATATCCTCTGCCAGCTTCAGATCGTGTGCCACGCCCTCATCATAGGCGGTCATCCTCACACCATCGGGCACCTCGCTGCAAAACAGGGAGTCGCCGAGGCCGACCTTCAATTGAGCAAGAAGCTCCTTTGGCAAAACGATGCCGACCGAATTACCGATCTTGGTGAGTTTGAGCTGGATCATGGCGGGCCTCGTTATAACAGATGTGCCAACATACCTCGCCCCAACCAAACCGTCAACCGCCGCTAGATCGCCCCGTTCAAGCTCAGATGGATCAGGCGCATATAGGCCCAAAGCGGCGTGGCCAGCGTCAGGCCCATCAAGGCTTCAAAGGCTGTAGCCCCCAGATTGAAGCGGTTGACTGTCCGGTCGGTAATCATAGACACAACCCGGCCAAAGGCTGCGCCCGACCAGGCTAGTCCAAGGGCTGCAGCCATGCAGGCGCCAATCTTGGGCGACAGGGCCAAGGCCAGGGCCGTGCCAGAATGTGAGACAAAAAACAGGCCGCCATAAGTCGCGCGGACCTCTGAGACACTGTGGGCAACGCCCTCACGCAAGGACAGGCCCACCATGTTCAAGACCCGAGCCGGACGCAGTAGGGCCAGAGCCCCAAGCCCTGCCCCCATCAGACAGGCAATCACGGCCAAAAACAGGCTCATGTGCAAAGTGGTCAAGATCGGTCCCCCAAAGGTCTCATAATGACCAATGATATGGCCCCTTGCCCGCCCAAGGCCAAGACTAAGCGGGCTGTTGCGGGCGAATAATCTATGGTGTGATCCATGGAACAAAATTTATTGGTCAAAATCGCGGCCCTCAGCCCTTGACTCGCCGCCCCCGCCTCCATACCTGAGCCCTGTTAGCACTCGGGAGCCTCGGCTGCTAAACGGTCTGGCTCCTCGCTACATCCCTTAAATGACAACCGTTTCAAACGGAGACTAAAGATGAAGTTTCGTCCCCTCGGTGATCGCGTCTTGATTAAGCGCGTTGCAGAAGAAGAAAAAACCAAGGGCGGGATCATCATCCCCGATACCGCCAAGGAAAAGCCCCAAGAAGGTGAAGTCATTTCGGTCGGCCCCGGCGCCCGCGATGAAAGTGGCAAGTATATTGTCCCAGACGTTAAGGCTGGCGACCGCATCCTGTTCGGCAAGTGGTCGGGCACGGAAGTGAAGATCGAGGGTGAAGATCTCCTGATCATGAAGGAGTCCGACATCATGGGCATCCTCGAAGGCACCAGCGCCGCGGTCCGCAAGGCCGCCTAGACGCCCAAGAGCCCAATCCATCCACATCAACTGAACTCCAAGAGGGAATAGAAAATGGCAG
>CANGEH010000010.1 GCA_947452665.1 Caulobacteraceae bacterium | reverse complement strand
GATCACATCCATATAGCCCTCGACCACCACAAGGCCGGGATCAGCGCCGCCAGACGCCGCCTTGCCGACCGAGGCCGCCGACAAGATCTTGCGCGCCTCAAACAGGCCATAGAGCAGGTCGCCCTTGTGAAACAGGCTGGTTTCGGGGCCGTTCAGATACTTGGCCCGGGCTTCTGGATCCATGGCTCGGCCACCAAACGAGACCACCTTGCCGCGGGCATCTGTGATCGGGAACATGATGCGGTCGCGAAAGCGGTCATAGGGCGCGCCGCCGTCTTCTGGCGCGATCAAGAGCCCGGCCTCGACCAGATCGCCGGGCTTGGCCCCCTTGGCGACCAGATAGTCCTTCAAGGCGGTGCGCCCGGCTGGCGCATAACCAATACCGAATCGGGCCCAGTCGTCCTTGGGCAAGGCGCGCTTGTCCAGATAGGCCCGAGCCTGGGTGCCGACGGGCCGTCTCAGCTCGGCCTCATACCAGGCCTGGGCCAGGACCAGCCAGTCGGTCAAGGACTGCTGCTGCTTTTCCCGCGCCTGGGCCTGGGGGTCGGGGGCAGGCAGGGCAAGGCCCGCCTCACCGGCCAGCCGTTCAATCGCCTCATGAAAGCTAAGCCGTTCAGTTTCCTGCAGAAAGCTGATCAGATCGCCATGCTTGCCGCTGGAAAAACAGTGATAAAAGCCCTTGTCGTCATTGACGAAAAACGACGGTGTCCGCTCCTTGGTAAAGGGCGACAAGCCCGCATACTCACGCCCCTGCCGCCGTAGCTTCACCGTCTTGCCGATGACATCGGACAGGCGAAGGCGGGACTTTATCTCATCAAGGAAACGGTCATCAAAACGCACGCCCTAACCATAACCCAAATTTGTTGAAAGGGTCAGCCCCCCGCCATCAGGCGCTCGGCCATGAGCAGCCAGTCATGAACCTGGGCCATATTGCCCAATTGCTGATAGCGCGGATGTTCGACCGGCGGCTCGGCCACCTCGTGCGCCCAGGTCACGGCGTATGGAATATAGGCCGCCCAGGCCCCGGCCTCGAGCGCGGGCAATATGTCTGAGCGCACCGAATTGCCGATCATGGCCGCACGTTCCGCGCCCTGTCCGTGGCGATCAAAAATGGTGGCATAGCTGGCGGCGGTCTTTTCGGACACGATCTCGACCCCGTGAAACAGGTCGCCCAAGCCAGAGCGCGCCAGCTTGTTTTCCTGATCAAACAGGTCACCCTTGGTGATCAAGACCAGCCGCCAGCGCTGGGCTAGGCTGTGCAGGGCCTGCTCAACCCCGGCTAGGGGCTCGACCGGATGTGACAGCATTTCGCGCCCGGCGGCTAGAATTTCGCGCGTGACCGAACCGGGCAGATCACCGCCGGTCAGCTCCATCGCCGTTTCGAGCATGGACAGGGTAAAGCCCTTGACCCCATAGCCATAGAGCCGAAGGTTCCGCGCCTCGGTCGCCGCTAGACGCTCGCTGAGATGGTCTAGCTGGGCCCAGGGCGCAAGCAATTGGCCAAACCGCGCCTGGGTCAGACGAAAAATCGTCTCATTATGCCAAAGCGTGTCATCGGCATCGATGCCAATCGTGGTGATGCTCATCGTCCCGCCCTTGATTCCATAATCCTGTTATAGTCACGGCGCAGGCGATCGTCATGGCTTGACCCCTTGGCTGCACGCCCCTAAACACGCCACCGTTTGTTTGACGGGGCGCGTTCTCGTCGATTCCATGACATAGTGCACGACAGGGCGACCTTCAGGCCGCCCATAGCCATGCCCAGTCTTAACCGGAGGCGCTTTGATGACCGCAAAACTGATGTCTGGCGCGACCGGTGTTCTGGCCCTGGCCGACGGGACGATTTTGCAAGGGATCGGGGTTGGCGCGGTCGGGGATGCGATTGGCGAGGTGTGTTTCAATACCGCCATGACCGGCTATCAGGAGATCCTGACCGACCCGTCCTATATGGCCCAGATCATCGCCTTTACCTTTCCGCATATTGGTAATGTCGGGGTCAATGCCGAGGATATTGAGGAGTTTGGCCAGGGCGCGATCACGGCGGCGCGCGGCGCGATCTTCCGCGATGTGCCGACAGAACCGGCTAATTGGCGCGCTTGCGATAGTCTCAGCGACTGGATGACCAGGCGCGGGGTTGTGGGCCTAGCCGGGGTCGATACCCGCGCCCTGACCCGAATCATCCGGGAAAAAGGCATGCCGCACGGCGTGATTGCCCACAATCCAGACGGCCAATTTGATCTGGAAGCCCTGGTGGCCAAGGCCAAGGCCTGGAGCGGCCTGGTAGGCCTAGACTTGGCCAAGGATGCTTCTTGCACCCAGGCGTTTGATTTTGCCGAAGGGCTTTGGACCTGGCCTGAAGGCTATGCCAAGGCCGGCCAGCCCAAATACCAGGTTGTGGTCATCGATTATGGCGTCAAGCGCAACATATTGCGCGCCCTGACCGGCATGGGCGCTCATGTCACCGTTGTGCCCGCCTCGACCTCGGCCGCTGACATTTTGGCGCGCAATCCAGACGGCATCATGCTGTCCAATGGTCCTGGCGACCCGGCGGCGACCGGCATATATTCGGTGCCCCAGATCAAGGCCCTGATCGAAAGCGGCAAGCCTGTATTTGGCATTTGCCTGGGCCACCAGATGCTGGCCCTAGCGCTTGGGGCCGAGACCACCAAGATGGATCAAGGCCATCACGGCGCCAATCATCCGGTTAAGGACCTCACCACAGGCAAGGTCGAGATTGTATCTATGAATCACGGCTTTACAGTTGATCGCGCTAGCCTGCCGCAGGGTGTTGAAGAGACCCATATATCACTATTTGACGGCAGTAATGCCGGCATTAGCCTGACGGGAAAACCCGTGTTCAGCGTCCAGCATCATCCTGAAGCCTCGCCGGGCCCAACCGATTCCCTTTACCTATTCCAGCGCTTTGCCGACCTGATGGACGCCACGACCTGAACCCCAGGTGCAACAGGGTGTAACAGGCGCGCTCTGTTAAGATTAATACCTTATTGAATTATAATCTTTATTACTGAAATATGAAGTCGGCTAATCCAGATTAGTGCGGCCAATCCCAATTTGCGTATTTGTGTCGTTCCATATGGGAGCTTGGCATGGGCATGGGACTGGCAGTTCTTCAACTCGCGACACCACTATTGTTATTGGACATTGGGGGTGTAACGCAGACCTACGGCTCTATTGATGAATATCAATTGGGCAAAATCAAAACGCACTTGGCTTGTTCTGAGACTTCGGGGCCATCGGTCGTGGTCACACGGATTGATGACGGGCAAGATCAAGCCGCCCTCATTGCCTCGGCCCGCGCCGCCGCCCACGAAGATCGCAATGCCGAGTCGGCTGCCCTGTTCGCCAAGGCGATTGCCACCAATCTTGGTGATAGCCGCTATTTGCTGCGCGAATATGCCGATCAATTGGCCTATTCCGGTCATCCCGATCAGGCCATTAATGCCTATAGCGCCTATCTGGCCCAGCCAGACCTAAGCGGCCAAGACCGCCTGACCGCCCGCAAGGGCTTGGCCCTGGCCCTGTCCTGGAACGGACAATTGCCAGCAGCCTTAAGGGCCTATGAGGCCATCATCACCGATCAACCGGATGATATTGATCTAAAACTCGATCGGGCTCGGGTTCTTAGCTGGATGGAGCGTCACGAACAGGCCAAGGCCCAGTATCAGCAGGTTCTTGCCACAGACCCAAACAATGCCGCTGCTGCCGAAGGTCTGGCGCGGACCGATAGTGCAATGGGCCAACACCGCACTGCGCTCGCCGCCCTCGACACGCTGAAATCATCAGACAACCAGAGCGATGAGGCGCTTTATTTGCGCGCTCGGACCATGACCTGGCTGGGCCGACCGGACCTGGCCAATCCCATCTTGACGGCGCTGCTACAGCGCAATCCAGCCCATCATGACGCCCATGCCTTGCGGGCTGATATCGAGCGGGACCAGCGGCCCTTAACCAAGGCTACGGTCGAACGCTCTGGCCAGTCCAACAGTCTCGACATCACCAGTGTGCGCCTAAGCCAGAGCTTTTTTTGGAATACAGGCACGTTGGAACTTGGGCCCGATTTCGAGCACCAGTCCCTCAATCCCAATAATGGCGGCAGTGTTCGGATCAGCCGCCTTGGCCTGCACCTGCGCAACCGGTTTTCCGATGACGCTCAGGTCAGTCTGCGCTTGCAAGATCAGCGCACAAATGGCCCCGGCCCCGATACGTCCCTGACCACAGGTGAAGCCTATCTGACCCTGTGGCCCAATGATGCCGTGCGGCTTGATCTCGGCGCAAGCCGCTCAAGTTTCGACAGTATTATCGGTTCAAACTATCACGCCAATTACGGCTCTGCCTCGCTCGACTGGTACCCGCAACCCCGGACCCGGCTCACTGCCCGTACATCCTATGGCGACTATTCGGACGGCAATAAGCGCTGGTTTGGCCAGGTTGAAGCCGAGCAGCAACTGCTAAGATCTCCCAACCTCTTTTTGGGCGGACGCCTTACCCGCTTCAGCTTCGATAAGACTTTTGATCATGGCTATTTCAATCCAAAATCCCTGACCTCGGCTGAGGTGACTGCGCATTTATGGGGCAAGGCCCAGGGCGTGGTTTGGTATGATCTGGCCGGTGCGATCGGGCATGAAGACGCCGATCCGGGCGGTGGCAAGGTGGTTTATAGCGCCTCTGCCCGCCTTAGCCGCGCCCTGACCGAGGCGGTCGATCTTGAAGCCATAGTGTCAACCTTTTCGTCGCGTGCCCAAGAGCCAACCGGCTTTGAACGCACGACTGTGTCCTTAGGTATGAGGTATCGCTGGTGACCCTTCATTCAGAAAACCCAATGGGCGCAATGCCCCGCAGCGTCCCCATCTCGGCCGTTCAAAAAACCGTTCTGATCGTTGGCGACCATTCGGGCGCAGACGGGGCCTTGACCACCGATCTGGAAACCGCTGGCCTGATCATATTGCGCGCCGATACGGGCAAGGACGCGCTTCGCTATCTGCAACAATCCACGCCAGACCTGATCGTGTCGGATTTGGAAATTCCGGAAATGGACGGCCTGGAACTTTTGGGCCACGTGCGCTCGGATCGCACGACCCGCAGTATTCCGCTGATCTTTATGGCACCGGACACCCGCGTCAGTGACAGCATCCGAAGCCTTAGCCTTGGAGCCGACGACTATCTGCTTCAACCGGTAAACAGTGATGAACTATTGGCCCGCATCAGGGCCCGCCTTGAACGTCCGACCACACCTGCCGACCAATTGCGCGAAGATCGGCCAAGCGGTCTTCTCAGCCTCAAGACGTTTTTGGCCGAGATCGATACCGAGCGGCAACGCATTATCCGCCTAGGGCACCCTGCGGTTATCGCCCATATCCGCCTCAAGGAATTGTCCGATCTGCATGGTCGCCATGGTGCGCCGGTTGGTTCGGCGCTAGCGCGTCAGGTCGGTGAATTTATGGCCGCGCGCCTGCGCCCCCTCGATCTGGCGGCCCGCAGTCCCGATGGCGATTTTCTGCTCATGCTGACCGGCCGCACACCCACCGAGGCCCGGCGCGAGCTGCATGACTTGTCCCGGATTCTGGTCAACCAACCCTTTAAAAGCGAAAGATTGGTGGTTCGGATCACGCCGGTGGTTGGCTATTCACACCTATCCAAGGGCCAAAATGCCCAGGCAGTACTCGATGAGGCGGCCATTGCCCTAGAATTTGCACTGCCGCATCTGGACCTTGAGCCGGTCATGTTTCAGTCCGAAATGCTCAAGCTTAATCCAAAGCCGCGCCCATCCGTGCCTCTGGCCGGTAGCTTCGAGCGGCTGCGCCTGCCGCTACAGGTGCTGGCAAGCTTTGCCATCGGCTGGGCCCTGCCGTTTCTATTTTATATGAGCACGATGTCCGCAGCGGTCGATGTCAGTGGCATTGTTTATCTGGCCTTGGTCGTCATGATGTTTGTGACCGCTTCGCTGATCTGGGTCGAGGGGGTCTTGTCGCTGCAGCGCATTGACCCGCCGGCCGAGCCGCATTCGCCCTATCCGGCGGCCAGCGCGATTATTGCCGCCTATCTGCCCAATGAGGCGGCAACCATTATTGAAACCGTCGAATGCTTCTTGAAACAGGACTATCCCGGCCCCTTACAGGTGATCTTGGCCTATAATACGCCGCGAGACTTGGCCATTGAGGACGAATTGCGCGCGATCAGCGCCCGCGATCCAAGGCTTGTCTTGGTCCGGGTCAAGGACAGCCATTCCAAGGCCCAAAATGTCAATGCGGCCCTATCGCTAACCACAGGCGTGTTCACCGGCATATTCGATGCTGACCATCACCCCGATATGGGCAGTTTTGCCAGGGCTTGGCGGTGGTTGTCGACCAAGGCTGATGTGGTTCAGGGCCGCTGCCTGATCCGCAATGGCAAGGCTTCCTGGGTCGCCAAAATGGTCGCTGTCGAGTTCGAGCAAATCTATGCGGTGAGCCATCCCGGCCGCGCGCGTATGCATGGCTTTGGAATATTTGGCGGCAGTAACGGCTATTGGAAGACCGACCTTTTGCGCCAGACCCGCATGCATGGCTTTATGATGACCGAGGACATCGACTCTTCCTTGCGCGTGATTGAACAAGGTGGCCGTATCATCACAGATCCGTGGCTGATCTCGCGCGAGCTTTCGCCTCTGACCTTCCGCTGCCTGGTCAACCAGAGAGTAAGATGGGCCCAAGGCTGGCTGCAGGCCTCGGTGCGCGATATGTGGCCCATGCTGCGCTCAAAAAAACTCACGGTTCAGCAAAAGCTTGGCGCCTTTCACCTGCTGGCCTGGCGTGAAGTCTTTCCCTGGATCTCCATGCAGATGGTGCCCCTGATCGCGTTTTGGTCCATTCGTGCGGGCGGCATTTTCAAGCTCGACTGGCTGGTCCCGATCTTTGTGTTTTTCACCCTTTTCATCATGGCCACAGGGCCCGGGCAGTTGATTTTTACCTGGCACAATGCCGATCCTGAGATCAAAAAAAACAGGGGCTGGTTCCTGTATTATCTGGTCACATCCCTGTTCATGTTTGCAGCGCTGAAAAACATCCTCGCCCGGGTTGCGGTGATCAAGGAGGTGCTAAAGGAGCGGGCCTGGCGCATTACATCGCGCAATCCGTTTGCGACCGCGGCGGCAGAATCTAGGCCGTCTACGGACAAGACCCCGATCACCCTGCAGGGTTACACTGGCTCAGGAACTGCGCCGAACGGGTCAGCATCTGTTGACGGGTATCGGCAACCGAAAGCCAATGGTCTTCACCCTTCATCTCCACCAGTTCGACCACCTTTCCGGCCCGCTTAAGCGCATCAGCCATCCGTCGGCTCTGGTCAGGCGACACCACGGTGTCGTCTGAACCATGGATCAGCAAGATAGACACCGAGGCCTTATCGGCATGGAAAACCGGTGAAATCACTTGAAGGATGGGATCAGTCTCGTTTTTGATATTCAGATATTCGCGCCAATAGCGGGTCGCTGGTGTCCATGGACCGTGATATTTTAACTTCACATAATCCAAATGACGACGCATATCCGCAGGGCATAACCCGTCTTTGGGTGCGCATACACAACGGGTCAAGCTGCCAAGCTATTCAGGCCATCGCGATTATTTGCCAAGAGATAGCGGACCTTACCGGTCTCAAGATCAAATTTTGATGCCAAATACCATTCGCGCTTGGGATCGCTCAGGCCATTGACCGACTGCGCGACCGAATAGGTCAAGAGGATGTGGGTATCATCGGCCCATTGAAGGCGGCGCAATTTTGACGATGGCAAGGCAATCTTACGGACCGTCTCCAAGGTCTCGGCATCACAGATTTGCAGGATGGACGCCCCATTGTCGGACACTTGGGCCATCATAAGCTTGCCGCTCGGCGACAGGGCCAGATTCTGGACGCTAGGCAGTCGGCCATAGACGGACAGGGGCACAGAGGCGGTGGGCGGCGCAGCCTTCGCCATAAGGCCCAGCATGGCGACCATGGCCGCGATTATCAACCCGGTTATGCGCATGGCCTGCCCCCCTTAAACGCCGCGGCAATCACATGACAAGACGCATAAAAGCACGTCAAGGTCGCAACATTTATAATAATTTTGGCAAGCCAAATTGGCAGGCAGGCTGGCCTTGCCACGGGCGGTCCTAGAAGCCTAGTTTGGCGGCTTGTTTTTGAGGATGGACCGCAATGCACCTCGACCGTCGTGAACTTATGCTATCGGCCGGGGCCTTGGGCCTGGCCAGTGCCCTGCCGCAAGCGGGATGGGCGGCGACTGGGGGCCAGGATGCAGCGCTAAATCTGCGGCTCGAGCAATTGGCCAATACACTCTTGGTCAGCGCGCCTGAAACGGCGACCTCGCTTGGCCTTGATAAGGGCCCAAGGTCAGGCCTTAAGTCCAGGCTCTCGGACCAGTCGATCGGCGCGGCGGCCGATAGCACCAAGCTTTGCCAAGACGTGCTCGCCGACCTTGCCAAGTTTCAGGACCCGGACCTGTCTGCGGGGGGGCAGCTTTCCAAGGGCGTGGTGACCTATGCCCTTGAGCTTGGCCGCGACGGTGGCCAGTTTGATTTTGGTGAAAACACCTTGAATGCCGTCATGGACGAGAGCGCCACGCCCTATCTGGTCAATCAAATGACCTCAAGCTTTTCCAGTGTTCCGGAATTTCTCGACAGCCACCATCAGATCGCTACCAAGGCTGATGCAGAGGCCTATCTTGCCCGCCTATCAGGGTTTGCTCGGCTTTTGGACCAAGAAAACCAGCGCATTGCCCGCGATGCGGGTCATGGCGTGACCGCGCCTGACTTTTTGCTGCGTAATGCGATCGGCCAATTGACTGGCATGGTCCAGCCCTCAGCAGCCCAATCGCGCATGACCCAGTCCCTCGCCACCCGCACCAAGGCGCTAGGCCTTGGCGGCGATTTTGAGGCCCGGGCTGCCAAGATGGTCGAGGCCGAGGTCTATCCCGCCCTGGCCCGCCAGACCGAGGCCCTAGAAAAGGTGGCCAAGGCCGCAAATAGCGATGCCGGCGTGTGGAAACTGAAAGACGGTGAGGCCTATTATGCTTGGCTGTTAAAAGTCGGGACGAGCACAAGCCTGACCCCCGCCCAGATCCACCAGATGGGGCTCGACCAGAACAAGGCCATTGAGGCTCGAATGGACAGCCTCTTGGCCAAGCAGGGCCTCACCCAAGGCTCGGTCGGCGAGCGGATGACGGCCTTAAGCAAACAGCCGCAATACCTGTTTTCCAATGATGACCAAGGCCGCGAACAACTGATTGCCTATCTCAATGGCCGCATTGCTGCGGTTCGGCCAAGGCTGAAAGATGCCTTTGGCCTGACCATGAAAGCACCCGTCCTGGTCAAGCGCGTGCCGGAGGATATTCAGGACGGGGCGGCCCAGGGCTATATGAATACCGGCTCGCTCGATGGAACACGGCCCTCGACCTATTATATCAATCTGAAATCCACGGCCAATTGGCCGCGCTTTAGCCTGCCAAGCCTGACCTATCATGAGACCGTGCCGGGGCATGCCTGGCAGGGCGCATATCTGACCGAAAGCGGCGACGTGCCGCTCATCAGAGTCCTGCTCAGCGGCTTTAATGCCTATGTCGAGGGTTGGGCGCTTTATGCCGAGCAATTAGCCGATGAGATCGGCATGTATGACGATGACTGGGCCGGTCAGCTGGGTTATTTGCAGGCGCAAAAGTTCCGCGCTGTGCGGCTAGTGGTCGATACGGGCCTGCATGCCAAGCGCTGGAGCCGCGATCAGGCCATTGACTGGGCCGTGGCCAATTCTGGCCGAACCCGTGCTGCCATGACCAGCGAGATTGACCGCTATTGCGCCACGCCGGGCCAGGCCTGTGGCTATAAGGTCGGCCATACCGAGATTAACCGCCTGCGCGATATGGCCAAGGCGGCGCTCGGCAACCGCTATGACCTGCGCGCCTTTAATGACACGGTCGTCAAGACCGGCGCCGTTCCCTTGACGGTGCTAGGCCGCGAAATTGACCGCTATATCGCTGAAGCGGCCAAGGCCTAGCGCTCAAAGATCAAGGTCTTGCTGCCCCGATACTGGGCCTCGCCGCGCAGGCGATAGCCACAGCGTTTGGCCACCCAGATCGAGGGCTCATTGGCGGGGTCAATCATACAGACACTGTCTGTGCGGCCAAAATGCTGGTCGGTCCAGGCCAGTGCTGCACGCACAGCCTCGCTGGCATAGCCAAGGCCATGGACCTTGGGTGTAAAAGCCCAACCGCTTTCTGGGCACTGGTCTAGGGGCGGGTCTATATCGCGGCGATTATAGGCCAGCCCAACCTCGCCAATGAATCGGCCAGACTGGGTCTCGATCACGGCCCAATAGCCAAAGCCCATCAGGGTCCAGTGCCCGGCATAGGTCATTAGGCGCGCCCAGACCTCTGTGGCGCTGGCGGGCCGACCACCGATAAAGCGGGTGACATGCACATTGCTCCATAGCGCCAGGCTGTCGGCAAAATCATCCAGTGTATGCGCGCGCAGGGTCAGGCGCTTGGTCTGCAGGGTCGGGGCCTGTAAAGGCCCCGACCCGCTTTGAAAGTCCATAACGCTCAAGTCAAATCAGCCGACCAAAAGGTTCCAGACGATCATGATCAGGCCAGCCGTGCTGGCAAGCCAGACCAATGACCGCACCTGGCGCACGCCAAACGCATAGAGCGGCACATAGACCACGCGGCCAACCAGATAGATTTGCGCGCCCAAAAGGGTTTGGGCATTTTCCTTGCCCGCAGCATGGGCAATCAAGACCGCAGCGATAAACAATGGCAGGGTCTCGTAGAGATTGTCTTGCGCCCGGCGCAGACGCTCAGCAATGGCACTTAAGGGCGGCATGGCCTCATCGCGCGGACCCGTATTCCACTTAATCCCGTATTGGCCGGTGCGGGCAAAATCAAAGGCTAGGATCTGGGCAAAGGCCAGGACCAGGGTCCAGGCAAGTATGGTCAAGATTGGTGTCATTTTGGTGCTCCCCCGAATACCGCCCCTATTGCGCGGTTTGGAAACACGATTGGTGTCCGATTTTGGCCTTGGGTCAAGTCAAAGCCCGGTTCATAAAGGCAATCCACTCGATCGGAGATAAGACACCCATGCGCCGCGCTGCCATTATTGCCCCAGTCCGCACCCCTGTTGGAAAATTCCTAGGCTCCATGGCCTCCGTGCCGGTCGAGGCCCTTGCCGCCGCCGTGGTCAAGGCGGTCGTGGCCCGCAGCGGCATTGATCCAGCCCGGATCGAGGATGTGGTGTTTGCGCAAAGCTATGCCAATGGCGAGACGCCCTGTATTGGCCGCTGGGCCGCCCTTGCCGCCGACCTTCCCATCGAGGTGCCCGGTAGTCAGGTGGATCGCCGTTGCGGCGGTGGGCTGCAAGCCATCGTCAATGCGGCCATGATGGTCCAGACCGGGGCCGCCGATGTCGTGATTGCTGGCGGTGTCGAGAGCATGAGCAATGTTGAATACTATACCACCGATATGCGCGGCGGGGCGCGGGCTGGCTCGGTCACCCTGCATGACCGGCTTGAGCGCGGGCGCGAGCGCTCCCAGCCCGTCGAGCGCTTTGGCAAGATTTCCGGCATGATCGAGACCGCCGAAAACCTGGCGCGCGAGCACAATATCAGCCGCGAGGCGTCAGATGAATACGCCGCCCAAAGCCATGCGCGCGCCGTCGCGGCCTGGGCTAGGGGCGCCTTTGATCAAGAACTGGTCCCGATCAGCGTGCCTCAGCGCAAGGGCGATCCGGTGCTGGTCAGCCGTGACGAAGGCGTGCGCAGCGATGCGACGGTGGCCAGCATGGCCGCCCTTCGCCCCATCATGAAGGATGGCGTGGTCACGGCGGGCAATTCTAGCCAACAAAACGATGCCGCTGCCGCCTGTCTGATCGTGGCCGAGGACAAGCTCGCCGAGCTTGGTCTTGAGCCCATGGGCTATCTGGTCGGCTGGGCCGCAGCAGGCTGTCACCCCGGCACTATGGGCTATGGCCCGGTTCCCGCCGTCGAAAAGCTAATGGCCCGGACAGGGCTCACCGTCGACAAGATGGATCTGGTTGAGCTGAACGAGGCCTTTGCCTGTCAGGTCCTGGCCGTGCTTAAGGGCTGGAACTGGCATGATCCAGAGCGTTTGAACGTCAATGGCTCAGGCATTTCGCTCGGCCACCCGATTGCCGCCACGGGCGGGCGGATCTTGGCGACCATGATGTATGAGCTCGAGCGCCGTAAAGGCCGCTATGGCCTCGAGACCATGTGTGTTGGCGGCGGCCAGGGTCTGGCGGCCATATTCGAGCGGCCATAGATATGAAACGCCTCGCTGCTGCCCTAGTCGCCAGCCTTAGCCTAGGCCTCGGCCTTGCGCCGGCTCAAGCGGCCACAGTCTTGACCGGCGACCGGATGGACGGGGTGCCGGTGATCTCGGCGCTGGATGTCAGCGACCTGCCAAGCGCCAGCCTGTCGCGCTTTTACTTCCGCGTCACCGACCAGACGACTGGCCAAGGCTGGTATGTGCCGGTCCTGGTCGCCAAGGGGGCAAAGCCCGGCAAACGGCTCTTGCTCACCGCCGCAGTGCATGGCGATGAATTGAACGGCATTGCCGTCATCCAGGACCTGTTCAAGGATCTTGATCCCAAACAGATGAGCGGTGTGGTTATCGGGGTACCGGGCCTCAACCAGCCTGGCCTCTTGCAAGCGGCGCGCGGTTTTCATCCCAGTGAAGGCTCGGGCAGCAATAATCTGAACCGCAAAATGCCGGGCAATGTAAACAGCGATGACATAGCCGATGTCTATGCCGGGCGGCTCTGGACGGGCCTATTTTTGGGCAATGCCGACCTGGCGATCGATCTGCATACCCAGTCGCGCGGCACGCTTTACCCCATGTATATTTTCGCCCAAACGCCGGGCGCCAAGCATATGGCCGAAGTGATCAGGCCCGATGTGATTAAGCTCGATCCCGGCGTCAATGGTGCCATCGAGAACATGCTCAATGCGGCGGGCATGACGGCTGTGACCCTGGAACTCGGCGCACCCGAGGTCTTTGACCCGGTCATGATCGGGCGGGCCCTCACGGGTATCAAGAACTTGATGATCGATCAGGGCATGGTGGTCGGGCAGGTCACCAAGCCTGGGCGAGAGCCCTATATCGGCAATCTGACGACCAATGTCTCAGCGCCGCACGGCGGCTATGCCCGCCTAAGGGTCAAGCTTGGCGACAAGGTCAAGGCCGGCCAACCGCTTGCCACCATCAGCGATCCCTTCGGACAGGTCACGGCCACGGTCACAGCGCCGCTGGACGGGCAGGTCCTGTCGATCGCCACCTCGCCCCTGCACGAGATCGGGGCCATGCTGGTGCGCCTGATCAGTTGGTCCGATGACGCATCGTGCAAAGAGGCCGGCTGCGGCCGCTAGCGCCTGAGACTTAAGCCCAACCGCACCAGACGCGGCGCGCCATAGCCCGTTGTGCCGTCGGCCGACTGGGCCACCGCAATCTTGGCATTGGTAACATTATCGGCAGCCAGATAGACCTCTAGACCCTTGGCAATTTGCCAGCCTGCCCGCGCATCTAGGCTGGTGGCGGGGGCGAGACGCCTTGTATTGAGATCATCCTCAAAGCGCGCGGTTTCAAACCGCAGATCGGCGCTCAAGCTCAAAGGATGGACCGGGCTCCAACGCACCTGGCCAACCAGGGTCAGTTCGGGGGTCTGGGCCGGGCGCTTGCCGTTCAGTTGCGGTGCTGTGTCGGCCCCCTCAACCCGGGCATGGGTCGCAGATAGGGCGGCACGGACATTCAGGCTTGGCGTCAGGTCTCGCGAGGCCTCGGCCTCCAGACCATAGGCCATGATCTGACCCGCATTTTGCCGCTGACGCAGGACGCCACCAGCAGGAATAAAGCCCGCGCTTGGCAAGATCGGCAAGACGCCGGGACCTGAGCCAAGCGTCACATTGGTCACCGGATCACTCAGGCGATTGGCAAAGCCGCCCAGGCTCCAGCGCCATGCGCCCTCACCGCCAAGGCTCACATCAAGACCGGCCAGATGCTCTGGCTTCAGGGCTGGATTGGCCTCGGTAATGTCATTGCCAACCCTAAAGGGGCGATAAAGCTCATTGAGGGTCGGGGTGCGGAAACCCGAATAGACGGCGCTGCGCCAATAGACACCGTCGCCAAGATCGCGCCTTAGGCCAAGCCTCGCCGTCGGCTCTAGCCCATGGGTCTTGGCAAAGGCCTGGTTCAGGGTCACAGCCCCGGTCTGGGCATTGGTCTCGCGCCGAAAGCCGTCGATCGATTCCCAAGCATCCAGCCGCGCGCCGCCGGCCAACAGCCAGGGGCCGGTCTGGCGCGAGCCTTCCCAATAGGCGCCCATGACACGGGTACTGCCGCCTGCGCGGCGATCGCGGGTAAAGGTTCCGCCCATATAGCGAAACAGCTCATGCTCCTCGCCATCGGTCAGGCGGCCATCGGCCCCAATCTCGCTGGTCCAGCCCGAGCCTGCCCAGCGCCAGGCGGCATTGAGGCCATAGCCTGTGGCCGGGGTGGCATATTGATTATTGGCAGGGGTTGCCGTGGCCCGGTCTGAAGCCACCGCGACCGAGCTATTAGACAGGTTCGAGCGCCGCGCCCAGGCCTGGGCGCGCCAACCGCTGGCACTGGCGTCAGAGGTCTGGGCCAGGGTCAGGCTAGCCTGTTGGCCCTCAGCCCTAGAATTGGCCCCCTTCAGGCCAGCCCCGCGATCTTCCTGATACGCCCCAAGCCGCAGGGCCGCGACCACCGGGCCGATATCCTGCTGAATGCGGGCCCCGGCACTCCAGGTTTCCAGATCGGTGCGGGTGTCGGCTGAGCCTGCGCGAGCGCCGCGCACTGGCACATAGCCCCGCGAGGTTTCGCGGCTGGCCACGATCAAGACCGGCCCCTCGCCAAAGGCGAGGCCCAGCCTTGCTGAGCCCAACTCCCCCGCCGACACATTCAAACTGCGGGTCGAACTGCCTGCCTCGTCCAAGGCCACCACACCGGTCAAGGCCCCCGCCCCATAAGCCCCTGCCCCGGCACCGCGCACGACCGACGCGCCCGATAGGCCCTCTGGCGGCAGGGCCGACCAGATCACCCAGCCGCCAAACGGATCATTTTGCGGCACACCGTCTAGGGTCACCAAGGCTCGGCCTGCACCCGATGGCGCAATGGCGCGCAAGGATAGGCCTTGGGATGTCGGATTGGCCGAAAGGCTGGATGTACGGCGAAACAAGGACGCGCCGGGCACCTGTTTCAGCGCCTCATCCAGACGCGGAGCGGTGGCAAGCTCTGCCGCGTCCAGCCGCACAATCGAAAACACCTTGTCCGAGGGCGAAGGGGCCAGACGGGCAGCATGAACCACAACGGTTTCTACGGCAGGGACATCGGAAATCATTAAAATCGCGCTCACAGCTAAAAAACCGCACGACCCCATGGGCTTCTTGTTTGGGGACCGTTGCCTTCACCGCGCATTTACAACATGATCAGCGTCAACCTAGACAAAAATCAAAAAGGTTAGGGCAGGAAACCATGAAGATTACGTCCATCCTCGGAACCATAGCGGCGGCATTATTGCTGACTGCGTGTCAGCCGGGCCCCAAGGCGGGCAAGGTCGACGCCGCGCGGCTCGTCGCGGCCGACACCGATAAGGGCAATTGGATGAGCTATGGCCGCACCTATTCGGAGCAGCGCTATAGCCCATTGACTGAGGTCAATACCGAAACGGTCGGCAAGCTGGGCGTGGCCTGGCATTATGAATTTGATACCGATCGCGGTCAGGAAGCCACACCGCTAATGGTCGATGGCACGGTCTATACCACGACCAGCTGGTCCAAGGTGTTTGCCTTTGACGCCAAGACCGGGGCCTTGAAATGGTCCTATGACCCCAAGGTCGATGGCAAGCGCGGCTTTAGCGCCTGTTGCGACGTGGTCAATCGCGGCGTTGCCGTCTGGAATGGCATGGTGTTTGTCGGCGCGCTTGATGGCCGCCTGATTGCGCTTGATGCGGCCACAGGCAAGGTCAAGTGGTCGGTCGTGACACTCGACCAGTCCAAGCCCTATACCATCACCGGCGCACCGCGCGTGATCAAGGGCAAGGTCCTGATCGGTAATGGCGGCGCAGAATATGGCGTGCGCGGTTATATTTCGGCCTATGACGCCGCTAGCGGCAAGTTGGCCTGGCGCTTCTATACGACGCCTAACCCAGAGGGTAAGCCCGATGGCGCGGCCTCGGACAAGGTGCTGGCGGAAAAGGCCAACAAGACCTGGTTTGGCGAGGGCTGGAAAAAGACCGGCGGCGGCGGCACGGTCTGGGATGCCATGGCCTATGACCCCGATCTCGACATCCTTTATATCGGTACCGGTAATGGATCGCCTTGGAACCATCTGAAGCGTTCAGACGGTAAGGGCGATAATCTGTTCTTGTCCTCCATCGTCGCGCTCAAGCCCGATACCGGCGATTATGTCTGGCACTATCAGACCACGCCGGGCGAGAGCTGGGACTATACCGCGACCCAGCACATTATGCTGGCTGAACTGAACATAGGCGGTAAGGCCCGCAAGGTGGTCATGCAGGCCCCCAAGAATGGCTTCTTCTATGTGCTCGACCGGGCAAGCGGCGAGCTGCTCTCGGCCGATAAATACATCCCCATCACCTGGGCGTCGGGCGTGGACATGAAGACGGGCCGTCCGATCGAGACCCCCGGCGCGCGCTATGAAACCAACCCGGCCTTGGCAATCCCCGCCCCTTACGGCGGCCATAACTGGCAGCCGATGGCCTATAGCCCCAAGGAGGGCCTTGTCTATATTCCGGCCATGTCGGTGCCGTTTGGCTATGTCAATGACACCAAATACATCCATAAACAGGGTGCCTGGAATGTTGGCATTGATACCCTGGCCACAGCTCTGCCGGACGGCAAAGCCGCCAAGGCCGCCATCAAGGCCATGATGAAGGGCCATCTGATTGCCTGGGATCCGGTCGCTAAAAAGGCCCGCTGGACGGTAGAACATCCGTATTTCTGGAATGCTGGCGTCTTGGCCACGGCCGGTGATCTGGTGTTCCAAGGCTCAGCGGGGGGTGAATTTGTCGCCTATAATGCCAAGACCGGCGCCAAGGTTTGGAGCTATCAGGCTGGCAATGGCATTATTGCAGCCCCCTCGACCTATTCGATCGACGGTGAGCAGTATGTGGCCATTATGGTCGGTTATGGCGGCGCGGCCCCTCTGGCGGCCAATTTCGCCCTGCCTGACCGTCCGCGTCTGCCCGGCCGCTTGCTGGTGTTCAAGATTGGCGGCACCGACAAGGTGGCGGCCTTCCCAACGCCAGAAAAAATGACCATTGATCTTGCCGGCGTTAGCTCCAAGGGCTCGGTCAAGGAGGGCTTTGCGCTCTATCACCAAAACTGCTCAGTCTGTCACGGCGCCAATGCCTCGGGCACCTATCTGCCGAACCTGAAAACCTCGCAGATGCTGCTGACCGAAGACAATTGGAAGTCCGTTGTGATTGATGGTGCCCGCCAACCCATGGGCATGATCAGCTTCAAGGAATACCTCACACCCGCCCAGGCTGAGTCCATCCGGGCTTATGTCCTGAGCGAAGCGATCAAGGCCAAGGCAGAAGACGCCGCGGCCATGACCACGCCGAAATAGGCAATAGCCCCGCGTCCGGCTCATACCGGGCGCGGGGTCTCGCCAAGCGCTGGCGATCATGGTCTAGAATGCGGACAACCCATTCTTGAGACCCGTTATTGAATGACCCCCGCCATCACGCCTGACGAACTGGAAGCCCTGCGCCTGTCGCTCAAGGTGTCTTGCGTTGCGACCGTGATTGCCCTGCCCTTGGCAGCGGCCACAGCCCTTGCCTTGGCCCGAGGCAGAACATGGCTCGGCGGTTGGGTCACAGCCCTGATCAATGGGCTGGTCTATCTGCCACTCATCCTGCCGCCTGTGGTGACGGGCTATGTATTGCTTGGCCTGTTTGGCCGTATGGGGCCGATTGGCAGCGCCTTGGCCAAGGTCGGGATCGTGTTTGCCTTTGACTGGACAGGCGCAGCCCTTGCCGCAGGTCTAATGGCCTTCCCCTTAATGGTGCGAGCCATACAGCTTGGCTTTGAGGCCATAGATCCGGGCCTGGAACAGGCCGCTGCCAGCCTAGGCGCGCGCCCCTTGCGGGTGTTTGCCACCATTACCCTGCCCCTCGCCGCACCGGGCCTGATTGCGGGTACCTTGCTTGGCTTTGCCAAGGCCATGGGCGAATTTGGTGCAACAGTGACCTTTGTCGCCAGTATTCCCGGCGAGACCAGAACCCTGTCTTCAGCCATTTATAACGCCATCCAGACCCCCGGCGGTGATGCCATGGCCATGCGACTAGCCGCCCTGTCGGCGGGCATTTCCGTCCTAGCCCTGATCCTAGCAGAGGCCGCGTCGCGCCGCCTGGTGCAGCGGCGTCAAAAGGCCGGTGCGGCATGAGCCTAGATATTGCCATTTGCGCGCAATTGGGCGGCTTTAAGCTAGACGCTCAAATCGACACCCAAGGCCAGGTCACCGCCCTGTTTGGCCGCTCTGGCGCGGGCAAGTCCAGTTTGGCCAGGGCAATTGCGGGCCTCCTCCGGCCCCAGTCGGGCCATATCCGGCTGAACGGCGAAACGCTTTTTGATGCCAAGGCACGCCTCCATGTCCCGCCGTGGAAACGTCAGATTGGCTATGTGTTCCAAGACGCCCGCCTGTTTCCGCATCTGAGCGTGCTCCAAAACCTGACCTATGGTGCGGGGTCAAACCTGTCCGGCCTTGACCAGACCATTGCCCTATTGGGCCTAGAAACCCTGTTGCAGCGATCGCCGGACGGGCTGTCGGGCGGCGAAGCGCGGCGGGTGGCCATTGGCCGCGCCCTGCTCAGCCAACCGCGGCTCTTGATCCTGGACGAGCCGCTCAGCGGTCTAGACGGTGCGCGGCGATTGCGCCTGCTCGACTGCCTTGAACAGATCAAGATCACCGGTGGCCCAGACATCCTCTATATCAGTCACGATCTGGACGAACTTATACGGCTAGCCGATCAGGTCACCCTGATGGCAGGCGGCAAGACTTTAACCACACAGCCGATTGAACAGGTTTTCGAGCATCCAGAAGCGGGATTGGCCGCAGGCCTAAAGGCCCCGATTTCCATACTGACCGGCACGGTTCTGGACCATGGCGAGGGCACGACCCGGCTATTGCTCGGCTCAAAACCCGATAATGGCCAACAAGCGGTCTTTACGCTGCCGCGCATAGACGCCGACCCCGGCCACCGCGTGCGGTTTTACGTCGAGGCCAGCGATATCGCCATTGCCTTGACCAATCCAACCGATACGAGCGTCCAAAACCGTCTGACCGTAGAAATTGACACAATCGAACCTTTTGGTGCAGGCACTTTACTTGTCACACTTTCAGGTTACGGGTACAAAATTAGGGCACTTGTAACGTCACAAGCTTTGCGTAACCTTGGACTACGAAACGGCCTATGTGTAACGGCTATGATTAAGGCCGTTGCCAAGGTTGGACTAAACAGTATCGACCGTTAACTTAGAGTTCTTGAGGCAATAATATAGAATCTTATGATTTGAAGGTGCTAATTTTTCTGAATAGTTCATCGCAGCGAAGAAAATGGCTAGCAAAAATTCGCATTTGTAAGTTTTTACGATGACTTTAACGAGCGAAATACACACACTATTCAAGGCCGCCGAAGCATGAAGACTATTTCATTCATATCGCAGAAAGGTGGCACGGGTAAAACCACCCTGAGCGTTCACATGGCCACCATAGCCCATAATCTTGGCTACAAGGTCCTGCTGATTGATCTAGATCCGCAAAAGTCTTCGTTTGAATGGTCGCGGTGCCGAAAAACACCTGGTCCAGTAACACGCAGCTTTAAGCCAGGGGCCCTGTTTCACGCCCAAATCGAGGCGCGCAAGCTTGGTTTTGATATCATGATTGTCGATACGCCAGCCGCATCGATAGAGCTAAGCTTGGATGCAGCCCGGGTGTCGGACCTCATCGTGCTAGTTTCGCGGCCGACAATTATCGATTTCAGAGCCTTGAAGGAACTCGCCGGCCTCGTCCGCGCCATGCCGATCTCATCGGCGCTTGTGCTCAATCAGGCCCCGCCGCAAAGATTGGGCCGGGAAATGAATATGGTCAGCGAAAACATCAATCTTTTGTTTGATCT
>CANGEH010000009.1 GCA_947452665.1 Caulobacteraceae bacterium | reverse complement strand
TTGTCCTTCTTGTCCCACAAGGACAGGTCCTTCAGCACGGCCTCGATATGGGCATCATTGGGCGCCTTGCCAAACAGGCCGCGGCTGTGGCGCACCGTCGCCCAGACCGTCTCGAAAGAGTCGGTATGCAGTTCTTGCGGCACTAGGCCAATCTCGCTGCGGGCAGCGCGGTAATCGTGTTGAATGTCGTGGCCACTGACGCTGATCTGGCCGCTGCTGGCGCGCACAATGCCGCAGACTATGCTAATCAAGGTGGTCTTGCCTGCACCGTTCGGGCCCAAAAGCGCGAAAATCTCGCCCTTTTGAATATTAAGATTGACCGATTTCAAGGCCTGAAACCCAGAGGCATAGGTCTTCGTCACGTCCGATATGTGGATGATAGGGGTCACGGGCAATCCAGAAGGCGGGGACAAGAATCGTCGCTGAGAAAAACGGTTTAGCCGAACAGTCGCCCAACACCCATGGCCGATTTGGCCATGGGTGTTGGTCACGCGTTCCGCACAAGCGCCTTAAGGGTCTTGGCCTCACGCGACTGGTTGCGAATAAAGGCGCCCAGCACACCCATCTTGGGGTCTGCATCCTGGCCCTCGCCCAGACGCACAATCTGCTCATAAAACCAGCCCTGTGTGGCAAAGCCATTGACCGCGCGGATCAGGGGCAGGCTTGAGGTGGGACTAAAAATACCGGGCCCGACCCGCAGCACGCCTTCCCAAGCCTTGAGCGCCGACAACTCACCCTTGACCAACTTGCCGGCCGCATCGGGATCAACACATAGGGGTCTGCCGAGCCCGATTAGATCGATAGAATCGCCCGTCAGGGCATCGCTCATGCCTTCAGCGGTACGAAACCCGCCCGTGACCATCAGGCTGGCGCGATTCAATTTGGCGCGAATTTCCGGCGCAAACCGCGCAAAATAGGATTCCCGCGCCCGGGTGCTCTGACGCACATTGGCCTCGAAAACGGGCTCTAGACCTTCGAGGCCCAGCAGCTTGGGCTGCTCATAAGTGCCGCCCGAAACCTCGATCACATCGACCCCGGCCTCATCCAGCCAGCCCGCCACAATCTGGCTGTCTTCGAAATCAAATCCGCCCTTTTGGAAGTCCGCCGAGTTCAGCTTGACCGAAACGACAAAGCCAGGCGAGACGCGCGCACGCACCTTGGCGACCGTTTCCAGCAAGAAGCGCGCCCGGCCTGCAAGGTCGCCGCCCCACTGATCGGTGCGCTGATTAACGAGCGGCGATAGAAATTCCGAAATCAGATAGCCATGCGCCGCATGAATCTGCACCCCATCAAAGCCAGCGGCTTCCGCGGTTTCAGACGCAACCGCAAACCGCTCAATCAGGTCGATGATTTCCGCCTCAGTCAGGGGAACCGGCACACCAAACCGGTCGCCCGGCAGGGCAAGACCGATCGAGGACGGGGCCTTTGGGGTTGGATTGATCGCCTTGGGCGTCTGGCGGCCACCATGCGAAATCTGCATCCAGACCTGATTGCCGCCGACCTTGCAGGCCTTGGCCCAGGATTTGAAGCGCTCGAGCTCTTCCGCGTCTAGACGCCGATCAATCACCACATTGCCCGCCTGTTCGAGATGATTGCGATCAATCTGAACATTGCCGGTCAAGAGCACGCCGCAGCCGCCTAGGCTCCAACGGCGATAGAGGGTTTCAAGCCGCGCGCTGGGCCGGTTATGCACATCGGCCAGCCCCTCGGTCATGGCCGCCTTGACCAGTCGGTTTTGCAGGACCGCGCCATTGGCTAGGGTCAGGGGCTTGGCGATGGAATCGATAGCGGACATGTCTTGGCCTTTGATCGGGTTTAGAACAGGACGCCCTTCCTTTGCCAGGAAGGGCGCCTGATGGCGTTGGGTTAGGTTGCGACCTTAAAGGTTCGGATTGATCAGATACTTCTCGCCGGTGGCGCGCCGATTATAGGCGGCAATGACATCGGTCTGCAGAGCCTGTTGCAGCGAGATGACATTAGAATAATGGCTGGCAAAGGTGGTCTTGATCTCGGCCGCAACCCGGTCCCGCAGCTTTTGCGCCTCAGCCGCGCCGATCTTTTGCAAGAAGGGCGTCAAGAGCCAGCCGCCAACGCCCCAGGCCATGCCAAAGCCGCGACCAAATTCGGTTGGGCGCATATCCAGACCGCCATAAATATAGACCTGCTTATGAACACTGGAGCCGTAACGGCTATAGACCTTGGCGGTCAGATTAGCCGCAGCCTCCATACAGGTCAGGATCTGGCCCGCAAGCTTGCCGCCGCCAATGGCATCAAAGGCCAAGGTCGCACCCGTCGCCACCAGGGCCTGGGTCAGGTCGTCCATAAAGCTGGGCAGGCTGGAATCGACGACATGCTTGGCACCAATGCCGCGCAGCAGATCGGCTTGTTCTTGATTGCGAACAATATTGACCAGATCGACGCCATCCGCGAGGCAGATCTTGTTCAACATCTGGCCCAGATTGGACGCCGCCGCCGTATGCACTAGGGCCTTGTGGCCCTCGAGCCGCATGGTCGCAACCATGCCAAGCGCCGTCAGGGGATTAACAAAACACGAGGCCGCCTCGGCTGGGGTGGTGCCATCGGCTAGGACCAGACAGTCACTGACCCGCACGCAGCGATACTGGGCATACATGGCCCCGCCCAGAACCCCGACCGTCTTGCCCAGCAAGGCCTGAGCCGCAGGCGAAGATCCGGCCGCAACGACAATGCCGCCGCCCTCATTGCCAACCGGCATGGACTCGTCCACCCGCGCCGCCATGGCCCGCATCAGACCTTCTGGCACCTTGGCCACCACGGTCGGTACAGCGGCGGTTCCGCCCTGAACGGCTGTGGACATATCGGCGGCGCCCAAAAGCAGGCCCAGATCCGACGGATTGATCGGGGTCGCCTCTATGCGGACCAAAACCTCGTCCGGGCCCGGCGTTGGGGTATCAATCTGTGCCAGGGACAGCTGGAGCTCGCCGCCCTTGGTGACCAAGGAGCGAAGTTGCAGACTGGTGGTGGGGATAGATGTGGTCACGAGACGTTTCCTTGTGCGGTATGTTGCTTATTGAGTTTAAACTTGGTTTGACGACTGTATAGACCAGCCCAGTTTAAACACCATCATGGATGCGTGAATGCGTGGGAAAGACCGAGAAGCGCGATGATAGCCCTGCAAAAGATTACGACCGTCTATGTCGATAAGGAGGACCGGATCCGATTGACCGGTGCCTTGCAAAACGGCGACACGATTGTCATCTGGCTGACCCAGCGCTTGCTTCAACTGCTCGTGCCCAGCTTGTCCGATTGGCTGCAAAAAACAGACACCGTCGCGGGCGCAGCGCTTGGCGCCGAAAAGGATGTGCAAAGCTTTCGCCAACAAGCCGCCAAGGCCAGCATAGAAAAACAGCCACCCGTCGCGCCAACCGGCCAAAGCCTGATCTGGGTGGCAGTGGGCGTGGATTACCGATCCAATAACAGCCAAATCCATCTGATTTTCAAAGGCCAAAACAGCGAGGCGGCCAGCCTAGACCTGCCCTTGGCGGCCTGCCGACAATGGCTAAGCATTTTGTTTGACGCCTATAAGCTGGCCAGCTGGCCAATGACCGCCTGGCCAGACTGGATCGGAGAATCCGCCGCGCAGCAGACCGCCGGCTTAATCGTTCGCCACTAATTGGGGTCAAGTGTCGGCAGGGGCCGCCTAGATGGCAAACGGCCCAATAAACATCAACAAAGCCAAAATCCAGACTTGTATAAATCGCGCAAAATGCCTCTAAAGCTTGTACCATAGGAAGGTTTGAAGACGATATGCGCAAGGGCATTATACTGGCTGGCGGCTCGGGGACACGGCTGCACCCCCTAACCCTACCGATCAGCAAGCAACTTATGCCTGTCTATGACAAGCCCATGATCTATTATCCCCTGTCCATTCTAATGCTGGCGGGCATTCGCGAAGTGATGATTATCACGACGCCGCAAGATCAGGCCTCATTTCAGCATCTGCTTGGCGATGGCCACCAGTGGGGGCTGTCGATCTGTTATGCCGCCCAGCCCAAGCCAGAAGGTCTTGCTCAAGCCTATCATATTGCAGAAGATTTTATTGACGGTCACCCGTCCGCGCTCGTGCTGGGCGATAACCTATTTTACGGCCACGGCCTGGTGGATCTGTTGCAACGCGCCAATGCCCGCGCAAGCGGTGCCAGCGTGTTTGGCTATTATGTCAAGAACCCGCAAGACTATGGCGTCGTGTCGTTTGACGCCCAGGGCCGTGCGGTCACGATTGAAGAAAAGCCGCTTGAGCCCAAATCCAATTATGCGGTGACGGGCCTTTATTTCTATGACGAACGGGCGGTTGAATTTGCCAAGGCGATCAAGCCTTCGCCGCGTGGCGAGCTGGAAATTACCGATCTGAACCGCATGTATCTCGAAGCCGGTGATCTGCACGTCGAGATGATGGGCCGCGGCTATACCTGGCTCGATACCGGCACCCATGGCTCGCTGCTCGATGCCGCCCTGTTTGTGCGCATTACCGAAGAGCGTCAGGGCCTGAAAATCTGTTGCCCCGAAGAAATCGCCTGGCGCGGCGGCTTCATCAGCGATGCCGAGCTAGAGCAATTGGCCGCGCCCCTGATCAAGAGCGGCTATGGTCGCTATCTGCTAGATCAGTTACACGCTGGACAGCAGTTCTTCCCCTCCTAGCCAGCAGGTTTTTGCATGCATGTGATTGAAACCGACCTGCCCGGCGTCTTGATCCTTGAGCCAAAGGTGTTTGGCGATGCGCGGGGTTTTTTCCAGGAAACCTGGAATGCCAAGGTCTTTGCCGATATCGGCATTGATGCCCAATTTGTGCAGGACAATCACAGTCGCTCGGCCAAGGGCATATTGCGCGGCCTGCACTATCAGGTCCAAGACCCGCAAGGAAAGCTGGTCCGCGTCACATCGGGCCGGGTGTTTGATGTTGCCGTCGATATTCGCCGCTCCAGTCCCCATTTCGGCCGCTGGACGGGTGTGGAATTGTCGGGCGAGAATAAGCGCATGTTTTGGGTGCCGCCCGGCTTTGCGCACGGCTTTGTCGCGCTCGAGGACGAGACCGACTTTTTGTACAAATGCACCGCGCTTTATGCCCCGCAATGGGATCGCAGCATTGCCTGGAATGATCCAGACATCGCGATTGATTGGCCGTTAGAGGGCCTTGCGCCGCAGCTTTCGGCCAAGGATGTCGCCGCAGTCCCCCTCAAGGATGCCGAGGTTTTTGCGTGAAGGTCCTAATTACCGGCGCAAACGGACAAGTCGGACGGGCCCTGCAGGCGCGGGCGCCCGCTCATGCCGTGATCTGCGCTGTTGGCCATGCCGATCTGGATATTAGCAACCAAGCCGCCGTCGAGGCTTTCGTCGGTCAGGCCACGCCCGATCTGATCATCAATGCTGCGGCCTACACAGCTGTCGACCGGGCCGAACAGGATGCAGAGGCCGCCTTTGCCGCCAACCATGCCGGGCCTGAAAACCTTGCCGGAGCCGCCGATGCGATTGGCGCAAAACTGGTGCATATCTCAACTGATTTTGTGTTTGATGGCCAATCGGCCTCGCCCTATGCCCCGGCCCATCCGCTTGCGCCGTTGGGTGTCTATGGCCAGTCCAAGGCCAAGGGTGAGGCCGCCGTCTTGGCGCACCTAGCCGATGCCCTGATCGTGCGCACAGCCTGGGTCTATGCCGCACACGGCAGCAATTTTCTGCGCACCATGCTGCGTCTAATGAGCGAGCGGCCAGAGGTTCGTGTGGTGGCCGACCAGATCGGCACGCCCACCCATGCCGATAGCCTGGCCAGCGCCTTATGGGCCTTGGCAGAAACGGGCGCGCAAGGCCTGCACCACTTTACCGATGCCGGGTCCGCATCCTGGTATGATTTTGCTGTGGCCATTCAAGACGAGGCCCTAGCGAGCGGTCTTTTGACCAAGGCCGTGCCCATTATCCCAATCCGCACCCAGGACTATCCCACGCCTGCTAACCGCCCGGCCTATAGCGTGCTGGACAAGACCTATACCTATGCCGCCCTTGGCGCGCCCGCCGCGCATTGGCGCGCCGAATTACGCAATGCCCTTAGCCAATTGGAAAGCCTCTAGCATGGCCAAACTGCTTGTCACCGGCGGCGCCGGATTTATCGGCACCAATTTTGTCCGCTATTGGCGCGACCACCATGGCGCCGATACGATTGTCGTGCTCGATGCCCTGACCTATGCCGGCAACCGCGCCAATCTGGACGGCCTGGACGCGATTGAATTTGTGCAAGGCGATATCCGCGATCAGGCCCTGGTCGAAAGCCTGCTGACCGGTCACCGGCTCGATACGATCGTGCATTTTGCCGCCGAGAGCCATGTTGACCGCTCCATCTCTGGCCCCGACGCCTTTATCGAGACCAATATATTGGGCACCCACAGCCTGCTCAAGGCCGCGCGCAAGGTCTGGCTGGATGCAGGCTCAGGCCAGCCGCACCGGTTTCACCATGTTTCGACCGACGAGGTCTATGGCAGTCTGGGGCCCAGCGACCCGGCGTTTAGCGAGATCACGCCCTACCAACCCAATTCCCCCTATTCGGCCAGCAAGGCCGCCAGCGACCATCTGGTGCGCGCCTATCACCACACCTATGGTCTGCAGACCACCACATCCAATTGCTCGAACAATTACGGGCCCTATCAGTTCCCAGAAAAACTGATCCCGCTCTTCTTGATCAATGCCCTGCACGGCAAGCCTCTGCCGATTTATGGCGACGGCATGAATGTGCGCGATTGGCTGTATGTCGAGGATCATTGCCGGGGCATTGAGCTGGCCCTGACCAAGGGCCGCATTGGCGAGACCTATAACATTGGCGGCGGCGCAGAATTGCCCAACCTGACCGTGATCGACACCCTGTGCACCGCAATCGATCAGGCCTTTCAAGCCGACCAGACCCTAGCCAGCCAATACCCCGCCTGCCCCGCGGCCCAAAACCGGCCCACAGCCAGCTTGAAAACCTATGTCAAAGACCGCGCCGGCCATGACCGCCGCTATGCCATTGACGACACCAAGGCCGCGTCCGAGCTCGGCTACCAGGCCATCCACGGCTTTGAGGCGCGGTTTTCCCAGACGCTGGGGTGGTATTTGCAGAATGAGGGCTGGTGGCGGGGATTGATGGGGGGATAGGGCAACAGCGGGGGCAAAACCGAGCGTGAAAGCTCCGTTTTCGGACCTAGAGTCTTCAATTTGGGTAAAAAGCCGAGCTGACAGAAAAAAATAAGTTTAATTGGACCGAGAAAAAATGATAAAAACCGCATAACAAATATATAATTATCGCGTGGCAATTATATATCCACAACCTGGGATATTAGAAATCAATGATTATCCGCGAGAACGACGTTGAATTATTTAAGAAACATGTCCTCATATCGGACAATTTCAAACGCAATTTGCTTAATGATGTCCATACAAAATCAATTCTGTCTAAAGACGAACAATTTTTGAAGATGGACGAAAGCGAAATAGACGTAAATATTACGGTTTTTTTGATATTTGCAAATCGGTCAGGCTCTAATTATCTTGCGCAAATACTTAATTCGACCGGCGCTTTTAACTTTGCTGGTGAGATGTTCAATCATGATACCGTCGATGCCAAAATTGATGAACTGGGACTAACTAATCTTGGAGGCTATTACGACTATATTAAGTCATTAAATTTGAACGGGAATTTGTGTATAAAAGCATCAATTTTCCAATACCTATTTTTGCATTTTTCCGGCGCACTCGATATTTATTTCCCGAACAGAAAATTGATAATCGTTCAAAGGGACGATAAAATTGATCAATCGGTTTCTCATTGGATAGCGGCTCAAACGAAACAATGGACCTCGACCCAGGCCCTGAAATCAGATTCAAACGTCGAATTCAATAAAAACAAGATTAACACCATGATTGCCGGTTCATTTTTGAACGAAAAGGACACACGGCTCGCCTTATCGATACTAAAAATGGAATATTTGAGCATTAACTATGAAGAATTCACCAAGTACCCAGAATTTTCACTGAGGCGAATTTTTGATTTTTGCGGAATCGATGCAAAAACAGAAATCGATCACACCAAGCTCACGCTTGAAAAGCAGGCCAACGCGTTGAACCGCACATATTATGATAAGGTCATTGAATGCTGACCTGAAAGAAATTGATTTATGCAAAACATTTTCGACGAATTTAAGACCATTGCGAGCATAGCGCAGCTGCGCTTATTCAATGAAAAATTGGATAATGATTTAGTCTTAGACAGGGCCCTAAAAGTAAAAATCGACAGCTGGTTGCCATTTTTAGGGGACCCCTCTGAAATGTTTGTACCAGAACGTTTTATATCAGACGATTTGACTGTGGCTATTTATGGCCAATCGCCCGTGGTTTTTTTAGGGACGAATAACTGGGCGATAAATAGGTTACATAGTCATGACCCGTTCGAAGATCGCATCGATTTTTACAAAAAACGTGTAAAAAGGGTTATGGCGCAAGGACAGCGGAAATACTGCTTTCTTTTCGTCCCCGAAAAAGATTTCTTGATGGACAAGATCGCAAGAAACTTCGACCGCACCCAAATTGTTGATGCTGGGATGGCAGACTTTAGACGGTTTTGCACAGAAGCCGGGGCATCGTTTGTATTTGATGATTTTTTAGAAACCTATCCAGATTGGGTATCAGTGGATGATTATAACTATTATGACTCTCACCTATTAGGCCGGGATTATGTCGCCATAGTTAGAAAAATACTTACAGGGTTTGATTTGAGAATCGAATTGCCCCAAGCCTTTTTTTCTATCGTATCGGGCCTAGGCTACGGATATGGAGACTTCAAAAATAGGTTATTAGACGGACGCAAAAGCGACCCCAGATACATGTTACCGCAAATAAACAAGCACGGCGCTATTCTGACCGCAGGCAATACAGACCTAGAATCGCCCCTGTCAAAAAACCATCAAATATTTAAAAATGAGACCTACATTATAGACGCCAAAATTGCGATTTTTGGCGACTCCCATTCCTCGATATCGGCACAGCGGCGCCTCACATACCTGTTATCATCGATTTTTAGGGTTTGCGAGTTTACTTGGAAGCCCTGGGGCGGCCCGGAATTCAAAACCGACGCCGATTATGTAGTCATGGAAATGTCCCAGAGGTTTATGTACGGCGCTCGCAATAACCCGTGAGAAGCATTAATACATCTATCAAGCTTGAGGTAGCACCAGACGCCTCTATCAAACAAACCCTTGTGTAGCCCCATATTGATATCCATTAGGCTCATTTCATGGATCCGTTCCAAGTCCCGATCCGTTAGGCCCAAGGCCATGATTTCGCCAATTGGACTGCTCAAATACCATGCCCAAACATTCACCCCTGCCTCACTCAGGAAACAACCGTCTGGAGAATGAGCTAAGCGGCAAAGATACTTCTACAAAGTAAATCAACCCACTCCGTGAAATCTGGCCCAAGTCGGATTCCATTAGAGAACCAACTACAAAGAATCAGAATGAACTTCTTTCTGTTTCAGTTCGTCATAAAAATCGAGAGAGAACTGACAAGCATACTCAAGACTTTGCCTATCTCTCAACTTTTTGAAAATTGCCGGTACTTCGAATCTACTTTTAGATTCTACATTTAAATATTCTGCGATTGATCGCATGCAATCACTGACGTCGAAGTCAACTTGTTCGTAGGTTATAGTTAGAGGATGTATCTTATTATCCCTAAAGAAATTTAGCCACTCGCGCTCACCCCTCTCAATACGTTCCTTCCATTTTTTTATCTTTTCGTAACTATATTCTAAATTTTTTGCCTTTTCTATTGTATCTTCACTATGATCTATATTGGTATGGAACAAATTTGATTCAGTCGCCTTGTACAGTGAAACTGCCTGCTGAACCACATCCCGTCGGTAAAGATATATATATTTGAATTTGGTTAGCACGGACCTATCTTCTAGAGTGTTAATAAATCTTTTAAATTGAAACCAACTCGCCTTCAAACCTGCAACCTTGTTGTTAGTTTGAGTTTTCTTTAGAACATTTCTTAAATACTCATCTGGGTTCTTTGCCGGGATTCTTTTTAATATATTCTTCATGAAAGCGGGCGGGAGCAGCTCGCTTGGAGAACCCATCAACTTCGAATTCCTCATTATAGAGGACAAGTAACTGCTTCCAGACCGTGGTGTAATAGCGATTATATAGATCGTTTCTGGATCGGATTTATCGATTATCATCCGATGCAAATCGGCATCAATTTCTAGGTTTTCAAATAGGCTAAGAATTTCCATAACGCGTTCTTCTGTTACAAGATCAACGTGTACTTATAGCACCGTTATCTCGTAATAGAACACAAAATTGCCACAATTAAAGTAACGACGTTTCCGCTATCGTCTGGAATTCTCCAATGGGATATCGTGACACCCACTTGAGTTACTCAATCAGACGTGCCCACCATCCTTAAAGAAGCGCTCTAAATCTTTGGCGATCTGCGCGACATCCTGGTCGATCTTGTACATCTTACCGATCTTTAGTGACGACAACCGCTCCTTGATCGCGCCAATTGCGTGATAGAATGGGTAAAGACCGAACGAAAGGGATTCACTTAATGTGTAGCTAAAGGTTTCAGGCCACACAGCGAAGTGTAAACAGGCTTTAGGGTCGTGATACTCAATAAGGTCGGCTAATTCTTCGCGATTTTTGTAAGAACCGGTAATTTTGACATTCTTGTTGCTTGCGAAAACCTCGTTATTCGAAGTGTATCCGAAAATCACGATTTTTATTTCGGATTTGGTTTTTTCCAAATATTCGGCCAGCTCCTTATAGCGATACAGTCCCTTAACCTCGCTGACCGCACCGAAAACCGCCACAGTCTTGCTATAGGTACTTATCGCCTCTCTCTGGACGAATTTGGAGTCTGCGTGATGCTTGCGCACCCCGATCTTCTGTTGAGGGAATGCGATATTATATAGCGATTTTGTCGACCGGGACGGCGCAACGACCGTGGTTGCGCTTTCCAGCAGCCGCGCGGACGCCTTGCGTAGATTGTCGACCGAGCGGACCTCAGACATGGCATGATGCATGGCATCGTGGGCGCCTGAACGCGAAACGCATATTTCACAACTGCCAGGGTCGCGGACACCGCAATAGCTCGACCGGTAGTCCACAAGATTAATCTTCGGACAGATCAATGAGAAGTCATGCAACATGACTTCCGTTTCAATCTTCATGCCATCAATAATATACTGGACCTCTGATAGGGTTCCGTGGCCGATGTGCTCGACATACATCTTGCTCAAACCCAGGGCTTTGAGCCATCCGAGAAAGGCCTCTGGCCGCTCGATCGGAAAGATTCGGCGCCCAACAGACTGACCCTCTACCACCCAGAACCGCGCGCCGAGCTCAATTTGCACGCGGGCGACCAAAACATCCCCCCCAGCGGCGATCTCTTTAATCCGCCCCTTAACAAAGGTTTCAACCCCACCGCCAAAGCCATGGGTAATGATCAAACTCTTTGCGCTCAAACGGCCGGCGCGGCCTAGGCTCAAATCAATCCGAATCTTGTCATGGTTGAGCTCACCTTCGTATTCATACAGCCTTATTTCTGATGAAAAACCGGGGTGACGCGATTCAAGCTTGGACTGCGCTGCTTCTGAGCGAGCATGACTTATTTGCGAACCAAATGATACATTGCCCGCGTGATAGACAAAGCAACCCGTATAGCATCCGCTGACTAGCCCTAATTGGCTAAACGCAGTGAGGCACCAATCGACCTCCTCACCATAACCTCGTCCCCATGCCTCAAGATCAAACAAGCCAATCTTGGCATAGGCGGTACCGTTCACCAGCATGCAATAGCCGTGCGCAACTGGCGTCGCGACCAGGCGGCCAAGGCTGGACAGGTTGGCATTCATGGTCTTCACAACCGAGGCAATTTCTGTCTCGTCTTGGCTGGCGACGTTCAGATAGGTAAAAATCGTCGCATTGCTGCCCATAGGCGTTATGCAGGCATAGTCACGATTGAGGTTAAGGTTGCTCAATAGCCTATCAAATAAGTAGTCACCAATAATTGTATCGGCGTTAAGCAGGAGGAAATCATAACAATTTTTCATAGAGACGAGCTTGTTAACATTCCCAACAAACCCTAGATTTGTTTCGTTAACGACCAGCTTGACCCGCTTATCGGTAATTGATTGCAAATACTCTAATAATTTAAGATCTGGACCAGCGTCAAAGCCAATTAATATCTCAATATATAGGTCGGTCTTTGAATTTAGAACCGCCTCGATACAAGCGATCGTTTCGTTATAACCGCTATAGACGGGTATGATAACGGACAGAGATTGCTCGAACCGATAATCTATATTTTTGACCGAATTAATTTGGGCACTACTTCTAAGAATTCCATTGATCAGCTTAGGGCCAATCTGCCGCATCAATGTGTCAGTGATATTTTTCTCAATCAGAGATTCGAATTGTAAGCCCATGAAATGGCGACGAATTTTTTGAGACACTCCGGTGCCGCTGCCATCATTCACATAGATCTGGGGCGCCTCAATCAGGCTAATATTGGATCCCTCAACAACAATGTTTCGAGCATAGATCGGCAACTGGCTCTTGTTGGTAAATTGTGCGCTAAACCCCGAGAACGGAACGCCTTGTTCGGCGCCATGAACCGCCTCGACATCGCCGCGAAATCCATTGACCTCGAATGTTTCCTTAATCCGTCCATTCTCAGTGACATGAAGACTGATCGGTTGACCGGGCAGTTTCTTGTTAAACACCCACCCCGATATCCTCTCGGCTGAAACCGATTCAATATTGTAGGTGATTTCCCAATCGAACTCCAAATGGCAGTAAGTCTCGTCAGAATTGCGCGTTAGCCTAATTTGCGTAGCGCCCTTGGTCTCCGAAGGAATTATCGAATATTCCATCAAATACCCAAAATTGTCTTTAGAAATCAGTATTGATCGTAAAAACGCGTCCGTTTCAACGCGGTGCGCCTCACTATCATTTCCCAGGAAGTATACCTGGATCGAAAAGTGGCTCTTTTGGTAAAAAACCGGATAATTATCAATTTTTATTTTGTTTTCGCTAGCATTGCTTATGAACTTTTGCACAAGCATCGCTAGAAAAGATCTGTTTTTGCCGATTAGATTTGATTTGTCATCTATGAGGTAAGGAAAAAATTCCGCACTTTCGATCGAAAACCGCTCCGTAATTGACCCATCAAATAATTCAAATGCGGGCTTATTTTTACCGACGGCCACGGCGCTCACTCCAAGTTACTATGTATATATTCACAAAATTGAGTACAATTTCGTTAAAATTCGCGTTTCAGCGAACTAGATTTTCCGGATAAAGCTTATTTTGTGCGACATAGAGTGCCTACTCGAAAAAATGCTACCGGTAAACTCTGTAATGTTCAAACCCAAAATTAAAATCTCCACGCATGTTAGGCCACAATTATAGGGAGATGTATCGAGGAAATTCTTGTATTTTGTTATTGTATTTAAATACTCAAGGTGGTTTCGGGGTGTTACGAAATTCTGCTCATGCTTGAATTTGCCCTGTATCCGATTTCTAGATTTTGCGAATTTGTATCGTCTATCGATGAAATTAATCTCAATATTATTCGTCGGTAAAGCTTCAAGCATTGCCCCTGATATCTTGGCCGGGTTGCCCACCACGGCCACACCCTGCCTAGGGCCCTTAGCAGGCGCCGGCATATACGGCGGCGGCGTATAGGTCACATAGCCACCGGGGATGCGGATTAGAGGCTCGGAATGCAGGCTCTCGGACCCAGGCGGCGACTGGGCATCATCCGTGATAAAGCCGTCGAATGTGGTCAGGCCCGTGGTTGCGGACTGGCCGCCGACCCACTTATACATTTTGCGGGCAGGCTTGACCGATAGGGCTTTTAAACCCGCCGGGTCCATCCAGCCGCCAAGATCAAACAAGACATCAATGTTTTGCCGCTTGATGGCATTGGCAAGCTCGGGCGAGGCTAGGTTCTGGAAATTATGCCATTCATAGGCAATGTCGCGAAACGCTTGGGTCGCCCAGTCTTCGCGCGTGCCGCGGTTTAAGATCACCAGATCGCACTTTTGCGCCATGGCGCGAAAGGCCGCTATGGTAAAAAAATACACCGGCGAGACGCAAAACAGCGGCGAAAGTAAGCCCACCCGCTTGCGCCCCGTTCGGTTGGGCACTTCGGCTAGGGCCTGTGGGGTATAGGCAAAGCCGGGCATGACCAGTTCGCGCCGGGCAAAATCCATCAAGGCGTCGGACAGTTCCTGATCGGTCTCGTCGCGGTCATAGAGCTTGGACATCAAGGTGGTCAACTCGGCATCGGCCCTGTGTTGCTCGACCCGTAGCAAGGGGGCGACCCGCTCACGCGCGCCGACCGCATCGCCATATTCATTCATGTCCAGATCCGCCATGGCCAGCAGGGCTGCGCCATTGCTGGGATCGTATTTCAACACATGGGTCAGCGCCTCATCGGCCCCGTCCACATCGCCGCGCGCCCTGTGCACCTTGGCCCGCAAGAGGTGGCTCTGCCAAAGGTCAGGCTTGATCGCCAAGGCCTGGGCTGAAAATCGCATGGCCTCCGCAAAACCGCCCTTGCCCAGATGGCACAGGGCAAGGTTATGTTTGATCTCATAGAGGCTGCTATCAATATCATTAGCCGCCGCATAGAGCCGTGCCGCCGCCTCCCAGGCCCCGGCATCACGCTGAGCGCGGGCCGACGCGATCAAGGAGGCTAGGTGCGCCTTGGCCGGCATGGCGACCTTCTATTTACCGAGCAAGAAATGTTGGGTGGTCGTCAGGGCCTCGGTCGGCTCAACACCGGCAAGCAACAGCATATTGAGCATATTGTCAGCAACCGTGGTGGCCGAGGTAACATACTGGCTCTTGACCTCGAACACGGTCTGGATCGCATTGACCACATCATAATTGGTCCGCACGCCGCCTTCATAGCTTTTGCGCGTCGCCTGAACGCTCAACTCGGCCGAATTGATCGCCTTGCGGCTGATGTTCAAGGCCTTTTGACCGGCATTCACCAGGGCATAAAGCCGCTCAAAACTGACCTGCACATCTTGCTCAACCTTTTGGCGCTCATTTGTGGCGCGGCGCGCCTGGGCCGAGGCACTGCTGGCCTGAATAAAGCCGCCGGCTGAGATTGGTGCTGTGACCGAAATACCGATATAGGTGATGTCCTTATTGGCGCTATAGGTCTTGGATGCGGTTGCATTTACACTCGGCAATAGGCCACCCTTGACGCGCTGGGCATCGAGTTCGCTAACCCGCTCAGACTGTCTTGAGGCCAAGATTTGCGGGTTTGAGGACAGCAGGGAAGCCTCATACACACCGACGGGCTGGATCTCCACATCGCCGTTTTGGTCTGGTAACTTAAAGTCCAAGGGGCCCGGCGCCTCACCAATCATGGCGGACAATTTATTACTTGCTGCCGCAGCCTCGCCCTCAAGCAAGAGTTGATTGGCCATGGCCTGCTCATAGCGCACCTCGATATCCCGAGAGTCCGTGACTGTCCCCTGCCCCGCACTATACATGCGCGTCGCGCGATCGGACTGTTCACGCAGGGCCGAGACCTTGGCCTGGTTCAGCTTTACATTCTCATTGGCGCGGATCAGGTCAAACACGGCCTTAAAGGTCCGCTGTGCCAGTTCGACTTCACGCGACGCATAGGTCGAATTGGCAAAATTGCGCCGCGGCCCTTGCTGACGAAGGGTCGCTAGGCGGTCCAGGCTGAATATGGGCTGAGTAACAGACAAGACCTGACGGGTCTGGTTGTCCGTCGGGATATTGGTCATGCTGTAATTGGCTTGCGGCAAATAGGCCGCAAGGGACTGCCGCGACGAAGCAATATTGATGTCGCGTTCGGCTGCCGCCGTTTGGAACTGGGGCTCATGCTTACGGGCGAGATTATAGGCCTCGACCAGGTCAACCGCGCCGGCTGTCGTCACAGACGTCAGCGTCGCAACAATTGCAAACACAGAGATCGCCTTAGTATTCACAGCATTAATCCTTAAATGATCGGGCCAATTTGTCGGTCAATGGCTTCATGAAGTAGCTCATAAACGTCCGCTCACCGGTCTTGATGATTACGTCGACGGGCATGCCCGGCTGGACACGCAGCCCACTGAGTTTTTTCTGCCCTTCAGGCGTCACCTCGACCTGCGCCAGATAGTATTCTTTGGGGGCGTTCGGATCCTTGCTTTCCTGGCCGATCTGAAGGTCGCCGCCAACCAACACAACCTTGCCGTCAATCACCGGCGTTGTGGTTTGGTTAAAGGCAATAAACCGTATGTCCGCCGCCAGACCGACCGTAATCTTGGAGATCAGGTCGGGCGTGACCTTAATCTCGGCGATTAGGCGACCATCACTTGGGACGATTTCCGCCAAGGTCTGGGTACCCGCAATCACGCCGCCCACGGTTACGACCTTAAGGCCAACCACGGTCCCCGTTACAGGCGCGCGAATTTCAGACAGTTGTTGATCAAACCGCGCGGCTGAGACCTTGCCAGCATAGGCCTCTTTGTTTTTCTGGATTTCCGAGAGTTGGGTCTCGACTTCTTTTAGATAGGCCGTTCTGGCGCGGGCGATTTCGGCCCTAATCTTGGCGATTTCGGCGCTGGCATTTGATAATGCCGCCTGCTGGTCGGCCCGGGTACGCAGGGTACTATTGGCCTGGGACTGCGGAATATAGCCGTCCTTGGCCAGTTGCTGGCTGTTTCGAAACTCCTCATCAAGCGTACCAAGCTGTAACCTGTGCGAGGACATCGAACTGTTCAAACCACTGATTTGCGCTTGCAGGCCCTGGATCGTGCTTTGGTACTCAGCGCGCCTCGCCGAAAACAATTGCTGTTGAACAGCCTTGGACTCCGCAACCCGCTCACCATTGCCAAGATCAGCCAGTTCAGGAACCCAAACAATTGAGCCCGAGCCTAGTCGTTCTGCCTTTAATCGAGATTCATTGACCAAAAGATCAAGATACTGAAGCTCGAAATTGGCAAGATTAGCTTCGGTGTTTAGAGGATTCACCTTGATCAATATATCGCCCTTATTGACCTTGGACCCCTCTTTTACGAGGATCTGTGTGACAACGCCTCCGGTCGGGTGCTGGACGAGTTTGCGATAGCCAGAGACCACGACCGTGCCCATGACCGGTACACCCGAGGCAATTGGCATGGTGACCGACCAGACCAAAAACACCCCAAATGCGATCAAGATCCAACGTGCGCCCTTTTTGCGGACCTCGGATTCTTCAATCGCGACTGGCTCCAGCCCGTTATCGGCCAGTTTGGTCGGATCATAAGGGTTCCAAGCCGTGATCACGGCGCTTGATCGACGATCTATAGCGGCGGCGAAACTGAGAATGCGACGCTTCATGCCCTAGGCCTTTAGCTTTTCAGCAGCCACAGCGACCGAAGCCGCCGGCGCAACGGGTTTTAGTACAATGGGAACCGACGGTGGAGCCGCTGGGGCGGTTGCAGCGACAGGCGCAGGTTCCGGGACGACAACCGCAACAGCGGCTGGTGCCACAGAAACAACAGCGGCGGGCGCTTGCGGCTTAGGCGGCGCTGGCACCGCAGGAGCGACCGCCGCAGCAGCAGCTTGAGGCCTAGGCGGCGCTGGGGCCACTGGAGCTTCTGCGCTAGGGGTCTGGGGTGTTGCTGGGGATGCCGCTACAGCAGGGGCATGCGCCGCAGCAGCTTTGGGGGCCTGACCCGCAGCGCCCATGGCGGCGGGCCCTTGAGGCCTGGGCGCACCGGGGGCTTGCGCCGCACCAGCCTTGTTGGGGCCCTGCCCTGCAGCAGCCATAGCGGCAGGCCCTTGAGGCCTGGGCGCACCCGGGACTTGTACCGCACCAGCCTTGTTGGGGCCCTGTCCCGCAGCAGCCATGGCGGCGGGCCCTTGAGGCCTAGGTGCGCCCGGAGCCTGCGGCGCACCAACCTTGTTGAGGCCCTGCCCCACAGCAGCCATAACGGCAGGCCCTTGAGGCCTAGGCGCACCAGGGGCTTGCGCCGCACCAGCCTTGTTGAGGCCCTGCCCCGCAGCAGCCATAGCGGCGGGCCCTTGAGGCCTAGGCGCACCGGGGGCCGCCGGAATAGCAGGCGCCTGAGCAGCGGCAGGCTTGGGACCTTGGCCGGCGGTGGCCACCCCAGCGGGCGCTTGTGGTCGAGCCTCGACGGGAGAAGCAGCAGCGCCCTGCGCTTGCGCCGCAACCGCCTTAGGGCCTTGACCCAAGGCCGCGACAGGGACGGGCTTGGTTGGGCTATCCACTTGGATAGGCTTTGGCGTCAAAGCAACGGGAGCCTTAGCGACGGGGGCCTGGTCGTCGATCGCAGGTTCCCCGCCATCATTGGTAACGACTTGCAGATTTTGCACGGCGCGGAGCATGTCTTTTGTCGTGCCGTAACCGACCTGAGCACCCGCCCGCAGCACCAAGAGATTGTCGGCGACGGCAACAAGCCGCGGCCTATGGGTTGTCAATATGACGCTGGATCCCATCGCCTTGATCACAGACACGGCCTGAATCAGGACATTCTCCCCGGCCTCATCAAGGCTAGCATTAGGCTCGTCCATCACGACATATTTGGGATTGCCATACAGGGCCCTGGCTATGGCCAAACGTTGCTTTTGTCCGCCCGAGAGCACGAAGCCCGCCTCCCCAATCAGGGTGTCATAACCCTCTGGAAAGGCCAATATGGCCTCATGCATGCCGATTAGTCGGGCGGCCTCGATCACTTTTTCCGAGTCAACCGTGTTCAGGCGCGCGATGTTTTCAGCGATTGTTCCGTCGAAAAACTCAATATCCTGAGGAACATAGCCAATATATTGGCCGACCTCATCATGGTTCCATTCGCTGAGCTCAACGCCATCAAGCCTGACCGAGCCCAAGCTTGGCTTCCATACGCCGATCAATAGCCGGGTCAAACAGGTCTTGCCGGACGCGCTTGGGCCGACAATGCCCAGTGCCGTTCCCGGAACCACCTTGAAATTGATGTCACTCAAGACAACCGTCTTGGAGCCGGGGGGAATGGCTGACACCCCGGTTACGTCGAGAAACCCAATTGGCTTTGGCAATTGCATCCGCGACTGCACCACCTCGTCCTCACGGATCAAGGCATTGATACGGTCATAGGCCTGACGCGCACCGACAATATCTTTCCACTGACTAATCAGGTGCTGGATCGGCGAAACCGCCTTTGAAATCAACATGGACGCGGCCATGACCATCCCGCCGGTAATCAGGCCCGACAGGGCTAGCCACGCCCCCAAGGCCATTTGCAACGACCCCAAGGCCTTGCCCAAAAAGCCTGTAATCCCGCCGGTAAGACCGGCCGCCTCGCTGGCATTGACTTGATACTGCAAGAATTTGCGATGACGATCGTGCCAACGCTTGCGCACCGCGCCCATCATGCCCAGGGCTAGGGTGGCTTCGGCCTGGCGCAGGCTGTTGGCCGCGACCCGCATGGCTTCGGCGTTTTCGTCATTGGACGCCTTTAAGATCGGCGCCGACACCTTTTGGGTCGTATAGCTGGCGATCAACATCAGCACGGTCGCGACAAAGACAAATATAGCCAAAAACGGGTGAAACATCGCGCCGACAATGATGAACACGATCGCGAATGGGGCATCCATCAGGGCCTGGATGGGCCGACCGGTGAAAAACTGACGCAGGGACAGAAGGTCGCCCAAAATCTGGTGCACATTAACGTTTCTGTGCCCGGCATAACGACGAAACGAGGCGTCAAACACTGTCGCCGCCAAGTCCCAGTCGATCCGAAGCGAGATCCTCACCATGAGACGACTGCGCAGCCATTCCAGCGCTGACCAAAAGACATACAGTCCAATGATCATGGATGTGAGCGTCAACAAGGTCACGCCACTGCGTGCGCCAATCACCCGGTCAAAAACATTCCACATGAAGACCATGGGTGCGATTGACAGTAATTGAACAAATGCAGTCAGCGAAAGCCCTAGATAGAAGGACCGCCTGCAATCATAGATTATTTGCGCAACGGGTGTCCGAAAAGTCGATTCACGAGGATGATCAACCATGCTCTAAACACCTAAAATTGCCGTCAAATAACCACGTGATGCACAAACGGGTCTTCCTCTATACCTATGAGCTTGACCTCAATCGGTGCATTTTCGAGGTCGTGCAGGAATGTCGGCGTCGCATTGACGACATCAAGCTCCGAGAACCCAAGTTCAACCAGCTTGGCCATAGCGCCATCAGTATTCGCTATAACCTCTGCTGTTGCCTGATCAACAACAAGTCCGACATGACTTGACCCGTTAAACAAGGCGGTCTTGGCGTTATTATCGCTATCAAGGATCTTAAGCAAGTTGTTAAGCTCTGCCTCGGTGACCTTGCCATCCTGAATGCCCAGATCCACATAGACGGGCTTGTCGTCCGGTTGGGCCGAGAGCTCGACCAGATCAACGCCCAGCTTGGACATGTCCACCAGGCTCGTCGCCACGACATTGCCAGAATGGGTCGCATCGAGCACCAATTCGGTCACCGGCAGCACTTCGAGCATGCCCGCATCGGTTAGCGACGCCATCAGGGCATCATCGATCGTCACCGTCGCTGTGGTGTCAATCAAGATCTCGCTGACGCCGTTATTCTGTAGGGTTTGGACCAATTGACCATAAAGATCAGGCTGCCCAATGCTCGACAACAAATCTATGCCGAGCAGGTGACCAATATTGCCGTCTTGGCCAAGGTCAGCGGCGGTAATATCGAGCACCCCGTCGACCATTGAGGCCGAATGGTCGCTGACCAGGGCTGCCACCTTGTCCGTCAGGGTCAGATCTGGCGCGATATCAATCGCAAGATGGTCGACTAACCGAAGGCTGGTAGCCATGTGCGTACCGGCGGCACCCACAGTCACATCATCTGATGGGGCAAAATCCAGCCCCGCCGCTATCAAGGCACTGCTTTGCAGATCCGTTATCGAGGCGGAACTCGCATAGGCGGCACCGTCAATATCAATATGATCTATGCCCGCTGCAGCCATTTGGCCGGCCAGTGTGGTCATATCCACACCCACCAGATCACCGGCGCTGACATTCAGGGTCACATCCAAAGAGGCGTCGGAATGCCCTTCTGTTATGAAGGTCGGCATATGACCGTTGCCCAAGGCAGCCAGCCCACCCCTACCCAGATCAATGTTCAGATGCGTCTGACCATCCGCGGCAGCGACGGCATCGACGCCAAGCGCCATCAAGGAACTAAGGCTGGTCGAGAGGTGCGTGCCTGCAGCCCCGGCCTGGACCGTGATCGTGTCATTACCGGCAAAGTCTAGGCCTGCCGCGACAAGTGCGCTGGCCTGAACATCGCTAATGGTTGCCGCACTATCAGCGGCATAACCGTCAATATCGATATGATCGATACCCGCCGTGGCCAAGCCTCCGGCCAGGCTGGTCAGGTCCGCGCCCGCAAGATCACTGGCGCCGACATTCAAGGTCACATCCAAGGATGCGTCCGAATGACCATCGGTAATAAAGGTCGGTAGGTGACCGGCATCGAGCGTATTGAGACCGCCGCGTCCACCCAGATCAATATTGAGATGCGACTGGCCACCGGCCGCCGCGACCGCATCGACGCCAAGCGCCATCAGTGAGCTCAGGCTGGTCGAGAGGTGCGTACCTGCAGCCCCGGCCTGGACCGTGATCGTGTCATTACCGGCAAAGTCTAGGCCTGCCGCGACAAGTGCGCTGGCCTGAACATCGCTAATGGTTGCCGCACTATCAGTGGCATAACCGTCAATATCGATATGATCGACCCCGGCCGCAGCCAAGGCCCCAGCCAGGCTGGTCAGGTCCGCGCCTGCAAGATCACTGGCACCGACATTCAAGGTCACATCCAAGGATGCGTCCGAATGACCATCGGTAATAAAGGTCGGCAGATGACCGGCATCAAGCGCACCCAGGCCGCCCTTGCCACCCAGATCAATATTC
>CANGEH010000008.1 GCA_947452665.1 Caulobacteraceae bacterium | reverse complement strand
CTGGTGGCTATGCCGGGAGGTCCCCACCCGATCCCATTCCGAACTCGGTCGTTAAGCCTCCCTGGGCCAATGGTACTTCGTCTCAAGGCGCGGGAGAGTAGGTCGCCGCCAGGTCTATAAGAGCGATGCAAAGCAACACACCTTCATCAAAACCCTTCATACATAACAACGCACACCTACCGTCCTTGACGCGGGGTGGAGCAGCCCCAGGGATTTTGTCAAAAATCCCGCCACTAAGACTCCGGGCTGCGCAATTCAGTCCGACCATAAGATTGACGCGGGGTGGAGCAGCCCGGTAGCTCGTCAGGCTCATAACCTGAAGGTCACAGGTTCAAATCCTGTCCCCGCACCCAAATTTCCCTTCACACAACAATCCGAACTGACGCCCGGTTAGCCGAAAGGCTCATGACCGAAATATCAATGGTCCAAAATATCAACTTCTTTAGAAGTAAGGGGTCGCCTCACTATATCCGATTGTTTTACCGCCTATAACCAATTATGGCGCACTTTTGGCAGGAAATCTTTCACTTCCGCAAAGATTGGCTCGGCTGCGCTCTTGCTACCACCCAAAAGACCCGCAGCATACAAGGGGCTTGCGTCGGGAAGTGCTTCATACTTCGCTATAGCTTCCAACCAACTTGCTCCCCTAGATTTCCACAAATAACGGCCGAAAGGTATCCAAAACCGCAGCCCTGTATCTTGAACCAGCTTCAGCCGAACGACTGCCGCTTCTAAAGAAATCAAAAACTCTACCTGGTCAAATAGAGCATCGGTCTGCTTTTCGCTAGCGGACACATCTTTAGTCGCATCAACACTGAAATGATAAAACAAAAAATTACTAACAGGGGTAACCTTTTTTTCCTCGCCGATTATAAATTTCCAATCTATGTAATCGAATGCACTCGGCGGTAGTAATAATACTGCGCGATTAATATTTGTATCAGTCTCCAATTCTAAATGGGTTAATTCGCAAGTAAGAATCCAGCGGTTTCCGTATACGAGACCAGCTAAATTCCAATAGAAAACAAGGCTCGCGCCAAATTCTTTCAGGCTATTATTCGAATTACAACCACCCTGAAACCCCGCAGCGAAACTCAGGCTTTGAATTGCACGCACTACTAATTTGTTTGCGTTTTCAGTACCCCAGCGTCCACAAATCAAGCAGGACCGACGAAGAACCTCTGTCTTGCTGATAAACGCGTCGATTGTAGCATTGAAGGTTTCTTTGTTGAGTTCATTTTTAGGGTATTCCGGCCCCGCAACCCAGCCTCGAACCTTTTCCACCTCATCGTGTAGAAACGCAGCCCACTCCATGGCGAACTTGTCATCACGGCAGTAGCGACGGGCCAAGGCAATCGCCATCTCGACGCTTTGCGGGTGCGGACGCGATGCCTGCTTTAGCGCTACCAGTGTTTCCCCGAGCTTCGCGAAGAAGCTGTCGGCATCGGTGATCGAGCAGATACGACCACCGCGCTGGTCAATCAGGTCTTGTGCCAGCGGTCCAACTGATCCACGCGCCGCCCAATAGAACGGGTATCGCCGCGACGGCGTGCGCTGGATCGCCGACCTTAATGCCGTATCCCATTCGCCTGACCAGCCGACAGCCAACAGCCCGAAATTGTCGAAGACCTGATCCAACAAGGCGTTCATGGCAGGCGAATAGCCAGCTAACTCAGCATCGGTGTTCTTGATGCGGGCATCGAGATAGTCGCCATGAACCTTGATGACCGTACATTTCGCATGCACCAAAGGCGTCGCCCCGGCGATAGCGTCATCGCTTGCGATCACGGTCGGCTCAACGCCCGCGTCCCGAAGCGCCGCCTCGATCAGTCGGTCGAAGTTGGTCGTGATAACCACGCGCACCGAGCCCGAGGCAACGAGTTGGGCAATGGCGTGGTGCGCTTTCGTCGGCTTCCTCGGCTCACCGTCGTCGTCAGTCGCAATGAAGCTTTCAAGGACCGCCCGCCGTTCCGATTGGGTTGAAGCCAAGGTGTCGAGGATTTCTGAATAACTCGGTTCTTTGTTGTACTTAACGCGATACCATTCCTCCCAATCTTCACTTTCGGTAACGCTCTCCAGTGCGGCTAGCCTGCTGATCAAGTTCACTGTGATTTCCCAACCAGTTGGGATACCCGCCGCACGTGATAGACCGGAGCCGACAAGAAGTGCATGGGTCCCGGGACTATGGTGAAGGGAAAGGGCAAGCGCATCAAATGCAGGCAGATCAATCACGACAACACCCCCAAGGACTGATAAACGCTAAATTGTACCATGATTCACTCTTCGGTGTTGGGTGCCGCCCGATTGACGGCGAAATCGCGCGGTCGGGGCTTCACCGCTCCGCTTGGCACTAAGGCTCCTATACCCCCCCCCGCAATCGCTCTTGACACCCCGCCCCAAACCCGCGTGAGCTTGCGGCCAATGTCCTGATTGGAGCGCCTGGTGCTGGCTGGATTGATGCAGACGACCCCCTTGCTGATTTCGCAGATCCTTGGCTTCGCATAGCCCCCCTCACCTCAGCCGATAAACCAACATGAATGACACCAGGTTTTCCACGTAGTCGGCGGGGCGGTAGTTGGAGATGCGGGCCGTGTGGCGAAATTGGGATTTGGCGGTGAGGGTGGGGGTTAGGGCAAGTTCGGCCGAGGCGGTATAGCTGGATCGGCGGTCTTGGCGGGCCTCGCCAATTGCGGGGGTGATGGCGTCGTAATCGCGGGCCCTGTATTGATAGCCCAGAGCAAACTTTGCGGGTCGTCCAAGGAGCTTGGCGCGCATCTGGGCCTTGGCGCTGAGCTGATAGGCTTGAAAGCTAAGGGCCGGATTAACCGCATTTTCCAGCTCATAGCGCGCACCCAAGCCAAGATAGGCCTTGTGACGCGGCAGCAGATAATAGGCATCGGCAGTGATAGACTGGGTGTTGGCATCCAGGGTCTTGGCCGTGGCAAAGGTCTTTTGCGCATAGCCATAACCGCCCCTTAGCCACAGATGCGGGCTGATAAAGCCGCTGACCGAGGGATTAAGCACCTGCATATCCAAAAACGGCTTTGAGCCTAGGCGCATAGTATAGGCTTGATAATCAAGCCCCAGATCGGCCTTGCCAAGTCTGGTGCCGGCGGCGACGCCAAAGGATTGGGTGAGAAGGTCATAGGTGGGGGCGGCCTTGTGCAGGCTTTGATCGAGGCCAAAAGACAGGCGCAAGGATGCCTTCGGGGCCTTGGAGACTGTATAGCCGACGGCTGCGGAGAGGTTGGCCGCGGAATCGCCGGTCTTGCGGCCGGTATCGAGGGCCTCGACCGATATGCTGGTATTGTATTCGCCGCCGAGGCCAAGGGTTAGGTTCCAGGGGTCCGCTACCGCCGCCTGTGCCGGCCCGTCAATAGAGAAGGCCATGATGTTTAAGGCGCAACCGAGGCTGAGCCAGACAAAATAGGGGTTTGGCTTTGACATCGAGCCCAAGGCCGCAATTGACATAATAGACCTAGGCGAGGGAGCGCAAATGCGGCCGAGACGACCGTATGTCGAAAAGGCCGCCGGGACTAAAGGGGCGCGGGCGTCAAGGGCTGGACAGCTGTGTCAGCAGCCTGGTCTACAACCTTGGCCATGACACGCTCGGCGGCCGCGGCCGCCGGATCTTCCTCAAGACCAAAATTGCGCAAAACGGTTGGGTCGAAACCCTCACCCCCAAGGCTGTAATAGACAACGCGGATTGGCTCATCGGGGAGCGGCGGCTCAGGCGTTTCAACGGCCACCACCAGCACGTCAAGAAGTTGTGGCGCCTCGGGTTCGATAAGCACGATCGGCCCCTCTGGTAACGGCGGTTCAGAGACTTCGCCAACAGGGTTGGGTTGGTCGGGCAGGGGCGGTTCAGCAACCACTTCCGCCGTAATTAGTTCGTCCGGCACAGGGTGTGGGTCGGGGCCCTCGGCTTCTTGCGGCCCATCCATGGTCGGATCGATGTATACCACGGGCATAATGGCCAGGTGTGCGTCTGGATCGACGACCGTATCCATTGGCGGCGCTTGATCAGCGGGCTCAGTGATCGCGATCTCAGGCGGTGCGACTTCATCAACCGCCGCCGCGGCAGGGCCCGCGAATACGCAATTAGCGGCAAGAATGGCAATTGCTGTACGTATGAAGAGCGACGATTTCATTGCCATGCCCGCAAATAAAGAAAAACGATTGGCTAACAGTAGCGTTCTGCCAAATTTTTACAATCAAATCTGGATGTGCCCGTTTTTAAAACTCAATACCGAGATCGCTTTAGCGCATGAAGTCTTAAACCGAAGGTCGCGCATAAGTTTTGATCGTTAAGGGTCGAGCGTATTGTTCGGGTATACTCCAGCAAGGGGCTCATGCACTGCGAGGTTCTGGCGCAGTCCCAGCAAGGTCTCAATTGGTCCTTAGAAAACAGCCCCCTTAAATCGCAGCACAAACCTGCGCCAGCCAGGCTCGCACGGGGGCTTCCACCTGGGGGCCGACCACGTCCAGCACCCGCGCGTGATAGGCGTCGAGCTGCAAGACTTCCTCAGGGGTTAGCAGGGCCTTGACGATGAGGCGGCGGTCGATGGGGGCAAGGGTGAGTTGTTCAAAGCCCAGCATGGCGCGTTCGCCGCCGGGTATGGCGGCGGCGGGGGTAACCACCTGTAGGTTTTCGATGCGGATGCCGTATTCGCCGTCCTTATAAAAGCCCGGCTCGTTCGAGACGATCATGCCTGGTTGCAGGGGCACGCTATTGGGCATTTTGGAGATGCGGTGCGGGCCTTCATGGACGCCCAGATAGCTGCCCACCCCGTGGCCGGTACCGTGATCATAATCTAGCCCCGCCATCCAGAGCGGCAGGCGCGCCAGGGCATCGAGCGCAGAGCCCGTGGTGCCGACGGGAAAGCGCACGCGGCCAAGCGCCAAGTGGCCCTTGAGCACCAAGGTAAAGCGCTGCGCCATCTCTTGGCTAGGCTCGCCAATCGCCACGGTGCGGGTGACATCGGTTGTGCCGTCGAGATATTGCCCGCCAGAATCGACCAGCAGTAGCGAGCCCAGCTTGGCGCGTTGATTAAGCCGCTCTGACGGGTGGTAATGGCAGATCGCACCATTGGACCCGGCCCCGGCAATGGTGTCAAAGGATAGGTCCTTAAGCATGCCAGTGGCTTCGCGCAGGGCTTCTAGCTTGGTTACGGCCTCTAGCTCATCGGGCGGCGAGACCTGGCCGTCCGTGGCCAGCCAATAGAGAAAGCGGGTCAGGGCCGCCCCATCGCGGGCATGGGCCTTGCGGCTACCCTCAACCTCAACAGTGTTTTTGCAGGCCCGCGGCAGGGCACACGGATCCATGGCGCGGGTAAGCTTGGCGCCTGCGGCCTCTAGCCGATCAAAATACCAGGCCGAGGACTGGGCGGGATCGATCAAGATGGTCTGGCCGCCCAGGGCATCCAAGGCGGCGGGCAGGGCTTCGGGCGGTTGCAGGGCAACCTGATTACCAAGCCAGGCGGGAAGCTCGTCCGTGACCTTGGCGGGGTCGAGAAACAGCTGCGCGCTGCCGTCCTTATTCAATATGGCCTGGGCCAAAGGCAGGGGCGAGCGGATCACGTCGCCGCCGCGAATATTGAACAGCCAGGCCATGGAGGCGGGGGCGGTCAAGACAGCGGCCTGGGCCTCGCCAAGGCCTGCACCAATGCGGGCGCGCTTGGCCTCAGAGCTTTCACCGGCATAGTCGACGGGGTGGGCAACGACCGGGGCGCAAGGCTGGGCAGGGCGATCTTGCCAGGCCTGGTCTAGGGGATTGGCGCTGACGGGCCTTAGGGTCGCGCCTGCGGCCTTGGCCGCGGCGGTTAGGCGCTCCAGCGTTTCTGGACTGTGCAGGCGCGGATCATAGCCGATCACCTGACCGGACTTGGCCTGTTCGCTCAAATAGGTGGCGACGCCATTGTCATCGAGACTGCGGATTTCCAATACGGCGCTATCGACCTGGTCGCGCACCTGGATGGTATAGCGGCCATCGACAAATATGGCAGCCTTGTCGCCAAACACCACAGCTGCCCCGGCCGAGCCGGTAAAGCCGGTGGCCCAGGCTAGGCGGTCATTGGCATCGGGCAGGTATTCGTTCTGATGCTCGTCCTCGTGCGGGACCAACAGGCCGTCTAGGCCTTGAGCGGCCATGGCCTGCCGGATTAGGGGCAGGTGCTTTGGACCAAAGGAGCGATCGGTGGATTCGGTAAAGGACTGGCGCATGGAGGGAATTTAGGGGGTTTGGGTGGGGGTTGCAACTGGTGCCCCCCTTCCCCGGCTTCGCCGGTACTTCCCCCGGTGGGGGAAGATTTATCGGTGTTTAATCCTCCCCCACTGGTGGATGGGGACCGCGAAGCGGTGGAGGGGGGCTTGGCCCTAACCCCGCTTTAACACCAAGGCGCACCAGGCGTCGCGGTGGATGCGGCGCACGACCTTGAAGCCTCTGGACTGATAGGCGGCGCGGACCTGGCGCTCTTGGCTGCGTAAGAGGCCCGATAGGATCGCTATGCCGCCGGGCTTGAGCGCGCCCTTAATGTCCTGGGCCAAAAACACCAGGGGGCGGGCCAGAATATTCGCAAAGACTAGATCATAGGGCGCGTATTGCCGCACGGCGCGATGGCTGAGGCCAAAGGCGTGGACAAAGCGAGCGCGGGTCTTATTGACCTTGGCGTTTTCCTTGGAGATGCGCACCGAGATGCGGTCAATATCGGTGCCGACGGCGACCGGAGTGCCCGTGCGGGCGGCGGCTATGGCTAGGACACCCGTGCCTGCGCCAACATCGAGCACACGCTCAAAACGCTTGGCTTTTAGCAAGGTGTCATAGGCCAGAAGACAGCCGACCGTCGTGCCATGGTGACCGGTACCAAAGGCCGCGCCCGCCTCGATGCGCAGATTGACCGTATTGACTGGCGCGCGGCCGCGATCATGGACGCCATGGATGAAAAAGCGCCCGGCGCGCACGGGCGGCAGGCCCGACAAGGCCATGGCCAGCCAGTCGGCATCGGCCAGTTTCTCGCTGGTGACCTTTAGGCCCTCAAAGCCGCTGAGCACGGCGACAAATTGGTCGGCCTCTTCGTCCGTGGTCGGAAAGGCGTCAATGCGCCAGACATCGTGGTCTTCGTCTTCCTCGAGGATCGAATAGGTCGCGCCTTCCAGCATCACCTCAGCGTCCACAGCCAGGGCGGCGGCCTCGGCGATCTTGCGAGGGCCACGGGCAATGATTTGGACGGCCGTATCGGTCATGAGGCAAATATCCGCGACGAAAAGGGTCAGTAGGTCTGTAGGGCGCGGACATCCAGGCCCTCAGGCGTGGCCAGGGCAATCGCCTGGGCCGCCGCCAAAGATCCAGCCGTGGTCGTATAATAAGGGATCTTCATCATCAAGGCCGAGCGTCGGATCGAGAAACTGTCCTGGATGGACTGCTTGCCCTCGGTCGTATTGAACACCAACTGCACATCACCGTTTTTCATGGCGTCAACAATATTGGGTCGGCCCTCGAGCACCTTTTTGGTCTCTTTGACGGCTAGGCCCTGGCTGCGCAGATAGGCGGCTGTACCCGCTGTGGCGATAATCTTGAAGCCCTTGCCCAGCAAGAGCCGCACCGGCTCGACAATAAAGGCCTTGTCGCTTTCCTTGACCGAAACAAACGCGGTTCCAGCCTCTGGCAGGACAACCCCGCCGCCAAGCTGGCTCTTGGCAAAGGCGCGGGCAAAGGCGGGGGCAAAATCCTCGCCCTCGCGGCGCCAGTCTAGGCCCATGACCTCTCCGGTCGAGCGCATTTCAGGGCCAAGCAGGGTGTCAACGCCGGGGAAACGAGCAAATGGGAAGACTGCCTCTTTCACCGCAACATGGTTATAGACCTTCTCGGTCAGGCCAAAACTGGCCAGGCTTTCACCCGCCATAACCTTGGCGGCAATCCCGGCAATCGGCTCGCCAATCGTCTTTGCGACAAAGGGCACAGTGCGCGAGGCACGCGGATTGACCTCGAGCACAAAAATGCGCGGGGCGTCGGACTGGGGCTCTTCAATGGCAAATTGCACATTCATCAGGCCGCGGACATTCAAGGCGCGGGCCATGGCCTCGGTCTGACGCTTGAGCTCGTCAATAATGGCAGGCGTCAGCGAATAGGGCGGCATGGAGCAGGCGCTATCGCCCGAATGGACTCCAGCCTCTTCAATATGCTCCATCACGCCAGCGACGAAGACCGTATCGCCATCGGCAATGGCGTCGACATCGACCTCGGTGGCGCGCGACAGATACTGGTCGATCAGAACGGGGCTGTCGCCCGAGACCTTGACCGCGTCGCGGACATAGCGGGTCAGTTGCTCATCGTCGCGGATGATCTCCATGGCCCGGCCGCCGAGCACATAGGAGGGGCGGATCACGATTGGATAGCCAACCGCATGGGCCCCGGCAAAGGCTTCTTCGACCGAGCGGGCAATGGCATTGATCGGCTGGGCAATGCCGATCTTGTGCAGCAATTGCTGGAACCGCTCCCGGTCCTCGGCCAGGTCAATGGCGTCGGGTGTGGTGCCAAGGATGGGAATGCCGGCATCTTCCAGCGCCTGGGCCAGCTTGAGCGGGGTCTGGCCACCAAATTGCACAATGACGCCCAGAAGCGTGCCATTGGACCGCTCGACATCCAACAGTTCCAGCACGTCTTCGGCGGTCAAGGGTTCGAAATAGAGGCGGTCCGAGGTGTCATAATCGGTCGAGACGGTCTCGGGATTACAATTGACCATGATGGATTCAATGCCGATCTGTTCGAGGGCAAAGGCCGCATGACAGCAGCAATAGTCAAATTCGATGCCCTGGCCGATCCGGTTTGGTCCGCCGCCCAAGATCACGGCCTTGCGCCGGTTCGAGGGCTCAGACTCGCATGACGGCACCTGGCCCAGTGCGCCACTTTCATAGGTCGAATACATATAAGGCGTCTTGGCAAAGAATTCGGCGGCGCATGTATCGATTCGCTTAAACACCGGCCGGACATTCATGGCCCGGCGGGCGGCACGCACCGCATTTTCGCTCTGACCGGTTAGCTCGCCAAGGCGAGCATCGGAAAAGCCCTCGGCCTTGAGCTTGCGCATAGCATCAGCAGACGTCGGCAAGCCGTTCTGGCGAATATCGGCCTCGCGCTCGATCAGGGTCTGGATCTGGGACAGGAACCAGGGCTCATAGGAACAGGCGGCATTGACCTCATCGACGCTCAAGCCATGGCGGAAGGCCTGGGCAATGACGCGCAATCGGTCGGGCGTTGGCTGGCCAAGGGCGCGCACGACGGCGGCCTTGCCAGTTTCGGGATCGCCCGCGCCCTCAATCTCGATCTCATTGAGGCCGGTCAGGCCGGTTTCCAGGCCGCGCAGGGCCTTTTGCAGGCTTTCGGCGAAGGTGCGGCCAATGGCCATGACTTCGCCCACCGATTTCATCGAGGTGGTCAGGTGCGGCTCGGCGCCGGGATATTTCTCAAACGCAAAGCGCGGGATCTTGGTGACGACATAGTCAATGGTTGGCTCGAACGAGGCAGGCGTTGCACCCGTGATGTCGTTCATCAACTCATCAAGCGTATAGCCGACCGCCAGACGTGCGGCGACCTTGGCGATCGGAAAGCCGGTGGCCTTAGAGGCCAGGGCCGATGACCGCGACACGCGCGGATTCATCTCGATCACCACCATGCGGCCATCCTTGGGATTGACAGCAAACTGAACATTGGACCCGCCGGTCTCGACGCCAATTTCGCGCAGCACCGCAATCGAGGCGGTGCGCATCCACTGATATTCCTTGTCGGTCAGGGTCAGGGCCGGGGCCACGGTGATGGAGTCGCCAGTATGGACGCCCATCGGGTCGATGTTCTCGATTGAGCAGACAATGATGCAATTGTCCGCCTTGTCGCGGACAACCTCCATCTCATACTCTTTCCAGCCCAGAACGCTTTCCTCGATCAGGACCTCGGTAGTCGGGGACATGTCCAGGCCGCGTTCCACGATTTCGCGGAACTCTTCCATATTATAGGCAATGCCGCCGCCGGTGCCGGCCAGGGTAAAGGAGGGGCGGATAATGGCGGGCAGGCCGACAAAGGGCTGGGCCTCTAGCGCTTCTTCCATGGTGTGGGCGGCGCGGCTGCGGGGCGATTCCAGGCCAAGCTTGTCCATGGCATCGCGAAATTTTTGCCGGTCCTCGGCCTTGTCGATCACATCGGCCTTGGCGCCGATCATCTCGACCCCGTATTTGGCCAAGGTGCCATCGGCCTCAAGGGCGAGCGCGCAGTTCAGCGCGGTTTGGCCGCCCATGGTCGGCAGAAGTGCGTCGGGGCGCTCCTTGGCGATAATCTTGGCAACAATCTGGGGCGTGATTGGTTCTATATAGGTCGCGTCGGCCACGTCCGGGTCGGTCATGATGGTGGCGGGATTGGAATTGACCAGCACGATCCGATAGCCTTCGGCGCGCAGGGCCTTACAGGCCTGAACCCCCGAATAATCGAACTCACAGGCCTGGCCTATGACAATAGGTCCAGCCCCGATGATGAGAATGGTTTTCAGGTCGGTCCGTTTGGGCATTCATCTATCCGAGCGCAATCGCGGCACCGCACAGGCGTGCGAACCGGAATCGTAAGAGGTACAGGCTAAGGCGCTGTTCTAGAGGTGCGCGGGGCAGGGGGCAAGGCCCCGTTTCCGGTTTGGCCAATTGGCTATGCTGCGCATGTCCGTCAAGCCTTGGGCTTGGGCGGAACGCTAGTTGCGATGTTCCAGATAATCGCGGATTTCGCTTTCCGAGAAGGAAGCAGAGAATTTACCGTTAATGATTTCCAGCTTTCCGTCCTTCACCAGCTGCTTCAAACGCCGACGCACGGTCTCCCTGGGAATACCGGTCATTTCCGATATGCTCGAAGGCGATAAGGTACAGTCAATCCGCGACAGGCTATGCGTTGGGTCAAGTTTTGCAATGCGCAGAGCATCTGAAGCCGCGGCAACCAAAAACGATATATAAATAAAGTAATCGTCCAAATGCCCGTAAAATTTTACCGATGCATTTTTTAGTTGAGAAAAAATAAGAATGGATTTGTGGTGAATGCTGTAGAGGTTGCCATCCTCTAATATATTTTCGTTTTGGATATACATATGCGCGACGTCCTCGTGCACGAATTAGTCAACGGTTCTCGTTAATTGTCATTTGGCATGCAAATATATTCAATGCAATTAAAAGATTGCTCAAAATGGGCAAAAAATTGACGATAACGGTGATTTTATTTTTCTTTTGGGCAGACAATACAATCTTAAGACTTTATTAACCTTATATTCGATGCTGAATTACTATTTAAAATAGAATTTGAAATCAATTTTCATTAATATATACTCAAAAATATATAAGGAAACCTATGTTTGTTGATGAATAATTTTGTATGCTCTGATTTTTGCTACATTAAACAAAGTAAAATTTAAGCAAATTTCGTAAAAGCCTAACTATATATTTAATAATTTTTCAATAAATGCTTATTTTGAATATATAAGTGCAAAAAAATCTTGGAAGAATTTCATATTACCCAAAATGAGCAGGCATTAGCTATCTATCGATCAAATATTTAAAATAAACTCCCTGGTGGTTATTTGGCGCGGGTCTATTGCTATGAAGCAGCTCGGAAAACAGAATACTCAGGCGCGGATCGATCGGATTTGGCGGATTGCGCTAAGATGGCGTCAGGCGACCGAAAAAATCCAGAGCGGATTGGCGGCCATTATGAGTGTCGGCCCAGTCTCTTGGCCCGCCTGCGAACCGCAAACGAGCCTAAACAATTCCGCGGTGATCGCCCTGCGGACGCTGCGGGCTGAAATTTTGCGTCAGGACCGGCTGATGCGGCTCGTGCTTGCTGCCTATGGGCGTGATATCGGCCAGATTCGGTCCGTTGAGGGCAGGGCGCGCTCAAGTCAGCAGGACCTAAGCCAGATCGCGAAACAGTTGGCCCATCTAGACCAGAAGGCCGCAGCCTTGAAAGATAGTGTCGCTAGGGTACTGGCGCTAAATTCCGACTTGGAACTTCAGCTCAAGCAGGCGCGCACCCAGGCTGGTCGGCTCGATCAGGCCAGACTGGCAGCCTTGGCCTGGTCAGACACCTTGCGCGCTGAGCTTGATCGAAAATCGGAGGGCTTACGCCTTGCCAAAGCCGAACTGGCGACCCGCACTGCGGAGCTTTCGTCGGTATTGGCTAACCCGCAACCGAGTTAATGTTATTGATCGCTATATTTGTCTGGACATTTCCGTAAATATAACGCAATTTATAAGCGTTATTTATTAATAGCGATGGATGGCTGCAATGTCGGCAATCAAAACCTCAAGCTATCGGCGGTCTCAGGATGACCATTTTGTCCCTGAAGCCGAGACAAACCCGGCCCTGCAAAAACGACTGCGGGGCCAATTAGAGCATATTGATTACACCGCCTTTGCCTCGAACGGGGCTGTCGTTGCGCAGGTGGTCGGCAGCCTCGATAGTGGCCGGTTCCAACGGCTTGCCATTGCTGCAGCCCATGCCCGCGCACGGTGGGTTGCCGAAGCCCTGGCGATTTCGGAACGGTCCCACGATGTTACAATTGAGCAAACCGCCCACCTGCAGGCCCTGCGCCAGACCTTTGAGGAATTGACCGAGGCCTATGACGCCGCGCGGCGAATGATCGAGCGGGGCTATATTTCCTTCACAACGAACGGGCCGATCTAGCTGGGGCCGTTAGGTACGCGATCAGCCGACGACCGTGTCAAAGGTGAGGCCCTGATCGAAATCTGTGAACATTTCCAGCATTTCATCGATCATCAGATCGGCGCCATCTGTTGCCGCAGTGCGGTGAGACCAATAGCTCACAACATGTGCAATCGCGGCAAGGCGCTCGCCCAAGGCGTTGAAGAACTTCGGGGCGTTTAGCAAAAATTGTTTGAACGGTTTGGGGTCATTATCCCGAGTTAAGGCGATGTAGGCGCGGTCATAAATCGCAATCATGTCCTGAATATTGGCCAATACGCTGGCCATGCGTCTGCGCAGCGACCGGCGCACCCGACTAAGATAGTTCTGCTTAAATGGGTCCATCATGCCGCGGGGCATGGCCTTGGAAATTTGGCGGACAATATTGGGTAGATCAGGCTTCAGAGTTTGAAGCTGCCATTTGTAGTATAGGAACGCCTTCCAGCAAAAAATCCCCTCACGAAACTCAGACGGGGTCATTTGCAGAGTTTCTCTTAAGGGATTCAGAGAGTCATCTGAATAGTCTGAAAGCAATTTTCGCGACAGTATTTCGGGATAAAGTTCGTTATTTATCTGACCAATCGATTTCGATACAAGGGGTGCTATTTCATTCTTGGTAAAGGATAGCATTTTCCCATTATCAGACTCTGTAACGTCAAAATAACAATAGGCCGGCTTTATACCTTGGCGAGAAAGATGCTCTCTTAACAAGAATGGATCGAGAGAGCTGCACTGATCTATCATTGTCAATACTTCTAGGTCGTATGAAAGATTTTTGATATCGACGCTAAGTGTATCGACCATAATATTGGTAAAATTATGTTGCCCGACGAAGGCATACTGGCCGCCTGCGTTTAAATTATCCTGGTCTATGGGTATGATAATTTTGGTTGCGGTCGTTCTTGGGATCAGGAAGTCATGACGCTCATTGTCTCTCACACGGTGTTTGACAATGATTGCACGATTGAGCGTCTGATTGCGGAAAAGCGGTTGGGCTAGGTATTCCGGGTCCAGACTATTTTTTCGGTGAATCGCCCTCAGATTCAAGACCCGCGCGGTCGAAGCGGTTTTTTCCAACTCGCTCAAGGCTCGGATTTTGTTATTCGCCATGATCTTACCGGAATTGATATTGCTTGTTTCGTTGAACCCGGTTGGGGCATAAGCGCAAATTAACTTAATTTCATTAAGAGCAGATTATCAATCCCCTAAGTCAAGTTATATAATGTTAGAATTTGTCGTGTTTTTCGATTATTTTTCCACCCTTCATGACAAAGCTGACGTTTTCCAAACTTTCGACATGATCAGTGGGATTATTTTCAGTGGCAATTATATCGGCCAATTTCCCTTTAGCGATTAGGCCAATGTCACGGCCATCCTTGCCAAGCACCTGGGCGGCGGTGATGGTCGCGGCCTGAAGGGCTTGGATTGGGGTCATGCCCCATTGTACCATCTTGCTAAATTGCTTGGCATTGTCGCCGTGCGGATAGACGCCAGCATCGGTGCCAAACACCATGGTTACACCAGCCTTGACCGCACGCTGAAAGGTCTGGCGCTGCAACAGACCGATCGAGCGTTCCTTTTCCAAGGACTCTGGCAATATCCCCATCTTCTCACCCTCGCTTAGGATGAAATCGTCATTATAAATGTCCATCGAAAAGGCGGCACTGTTGGCCTTGGCCAGGGCAAACGCCTCGTCGTCGGCTAGGCTGGCATGCTCGATCGTATCGACGCCCGCGCGCAAGGCGTCCTTCATGCCACTGGCGCCATGGGCATGGGCGGCAACCTTCATGCCCAGCATATGCGCTTCGCTAACCAGGGCGGTCATTTCTTCGAGTGTGTATTGCTGACCGCCAACAGAATCGCCCTTGGACAGGACCCCGCCCGTGGCGCAAAACTTGATCATGTCGGCGCCAAACTTGTGCACACGGCGCACCATTGCGCGAACTGCAACCGGGCCATCGGCCACAGCCTCGCCGACATCGTGATAGCTTTCGGGTAAGAGGTTATTGTCGCAGTGCCCGCCTGTGGCCCCGATCGCTGGGCCAGACGCAATAATGCGCGGACCTATGGTCTCGCCGCGATTAATGGAGTCGCGCAGCGCAATGTCGGAAAATCCGCCCGCACCGACATTGCGCACAGTCGTAAATCCAGCCCTTAGGGTGGTGCCCGCATTGGCCACCCCGGATATGGCCTCAGCCGCCGTGGTCACGGCCAGGCTTTCATAGCCGTTTTGATCTGCGCGGGCGGTAATATGCACATGCATGTCGATCAGGCCGGGCAGGATGGTTTTTCCGGCAAGATCAATCTTGCGGGCATCCTTTGGCGCGGGAAGATTGGACTGGGTGCCGACCGCCATGATCCGGTCGCCTTCAATGATCACAGCTGGATTATCGATCACCTTGCCCACAGCCGTATCGATCATATGGGCGGCGGTCAGATAGAGGGTTTCGGCCAAGACGCCCTGACTTGCCGATAGTGCCGTAGCAAAGGCCAGTAGAGCCGCAATCTGAGACCGTGTCCGTGACATGATAATTTCCCCCGTGTGTGGCCACACTAGCCAAGATGCGGCATAAGCCAATCCCCATTCCTCGTGCCCGTTCAGACTGGTTAGCCCCATGGATCCGTTCATCATCTCGACCCTCGTCGTGGCCCTGGCCGAGATTGGCGACAAGACCCAGCTCTTGGCCATCATCCTGGCCACCCGGTTCAAGCGGCCTGTGCCGATCATCATGGGCATATTGGTCGCAACCTTGGCCAATCATGCCTTGGCCGCGACAGCAGGCTTTTTGATTTCAGGCATTACCGCCGCCCACTGGTTTGGCTATGCGGTCGGGGCCTCCTTTGTGGCCATGGCGCTATGGACCCTGGTGCCGGACAAGGCTGATGATCTGGTCGAACGGCCTGCGCGGCTCGGCGTCTTCCTAACCACCACCATCGCTTTCTTCCTGGTCGAGATGGGCGATAAGACGCAAGTCGCCACCGTGGCCCTTGCGGCGCGCTATCACAGCATCTGGCATGTGGCGGCGGGCACAACGCTGGGCATGATGCTGGCCAATGTGCCTGCGGTTTACCTAGGCGAAGCGGCCACCAAGATTGTGCCCATGAGCGTGGTTCGGATTGGCGCGGCCAGCCTGTTTGCCATTATCGGTATCTGGACCTTGTTGCAGACCGCAGGCATTCTGTCCTAATGGCCGAAGCCTTCAACACCCAGACCTTGGCGCAAGATCGCGCCGAGCGCTATGCGCAGCTCTTGCAAGAGATTGCGGCTGTGCTCGACGGCGAGCCCAACCTGACGGCGCGTATGGCCACGGTCGCGTCCATGCTGGCCAATAGTTTTGAGCACTATTTTTGGACCGGCTTTTATGTTGTCGATCCGCAAAAGCCAGATGAGCTGGTGGTCGGTCCCTATCAAGGCACATTGGGCTGTCTGCGTATCGCCTTTGGCCGGGGTGTGTGCGGCGCGGCGGCCCTGACCGGTCAGACCCAGCTGGTCGAGGACGTGCATGCCTTTCCAGGTCACATTGCCTGTGACGGCCGCTCGCAAAGCGAGATTGTCGTGCCGGTGCGTGATGCCACCGGGCGATTGATCGCCGTGTTCGATGTCGATTCCGATCAGCCCGCGGCCTTTAACGCCGTGGATCAGGCCGGGCTTGAGGCGATCTTGGCCATGGTGTTTGCCGCAGACTGAAAGTCTGGCCCAATCAAGCTCTGGACAGGGAACACGTTCGGCGTTCTGATCGGGTCATGACCCTGACCAAATTGCTTGTCGCCAATCGCGGCGAAATCGCCATTCGTATCCTGCGCTCGGCTGCGGACTTGGGCCTCGCCACTGTGGCGGTCTATTCGCAGGATGATGCGAGCGCTCTGCACACGCGTCAAGCCGATATGGCCGTGGCCCTGAGCGGGGTCGGGGCAGGGGCCTATCTGGACGGGGCGCAGATTATTGCCGTGGCCAAGGCGCAGGGCTGCGATGCCATCCATCCCGGCTATGGGTTTTTAAGCGAAAATGCTGGCTTTGCCGCCGATTGTGCCAAGGCCGGCCTGACCTTTGTTGGGCCGGGCGCAAATATCCTGGCCCTGTTTGGCGATAAGGGCACAGCAAGGCAATTAGCCACAGATTGCGGCGTGCCAGTGGTGGCCGGGATTAATCGGGTGGTCAGTCTGGATGAAGCCAAGGCCTTCTATGCACAGCTTGGCCAAGGCGGGGCCATGATGATCAAGGCCCTGGCCGGGGGTGGTGGGCGCGGTATGCGGGTCGTAACCGAGGCTGACCAAATCGAGGCGGCGTTTGAACGCTGCGCCTCTGAGGCCAAGGCCGCATTCGGCGATGGTGGCCTATTTGTCGAGCGCCTGATCCGCCGCGCCCGCCATATCGAGATCCAGATCATTGGCGATGGCCGATCCGTCCTGGCCTTGGGCGAGCGTGAATGCACTTTGCAGCGCCAGCACCAAAAACTGGTCGAGATTGCGCCAAGCCCCAGCCTGACACCGACCTTACGCGCGCGTCTGACCGAGGCGGCGCTGAAGCTTGCCAAGGCCTGTCACTATGCCAGCCTTGGCACGTTTGAATTCCTCGTCGATCAGGATACCGATCCCGACGGTCCTGATGCCTTTGCCTTTATCGAGGCTAATCCCAGGCTTCAGGTCGAACATACTGTGACAGAGGCGGTGACGGGGCTGGATCTGGTTGCGCTGCAACTGGGCTTGGCGGGCGGTCAGACCCTTGCCGAGCTTGGTCTAGAGGCCGCTAGCGTGCCCGCCCCAAGAGGCTATGCCATACAGCTTCGCGTCAACATGGAGACCATGGATGCGGCAGGCCAGGCGCGGCCATCCAGCGGCACCTTAAGCCTGTTTGAGCCGCCAACCGGGCCGGGCATTCGCGTCGATACCTTCGGCTATGCCGGTTATCGACCCAGCCCGCATTTTGACAGCCTGCTGGCCAAGGTGATTGTGTCCTCACCGCCCGATGATTACGCCAAGGCCGTTGCCAAGGCCGCGCGCAGTCTGGCCCAGTTTCGCCTGCAGGGCGTTGCCAGCAATATCGATTTTTTACGCGCCCTACTGGCGCGGCCAGAAGTGATGGCTAATCAGGTCTATACCCGGTTTATCGAGGACTATGGCGAGGCCCTGTTTGCCGCCCAGTCGGCGCAAACCCAGGACAAGACCTTTGATACGGCCGCGCCAGTTGCGGCGGCGGCCATGGCCAGCGTGTCCGGTCCTGAGGGCAGTTTGCCCTTGACCGCGCCCATGTCTGGCAAGGTCGTCGGGCTAGAGGTTGCGACCGGCGATCTGGTGCGTCAGGGCCAGCCGGTCGCTGTGCTGGAATCCATGAAGATGGAGCATGTCATCCTCGCTGACCGCAGCGGCTATGTGCGTGCCATTTCGGCGGCCTCCGGCGAGACAATTTTCGAAACCGATCCCTTGATGTTTATTGAACCCGCTGAAGTCGAGGCACATGCCGAAGCGGTCGCCGAGGCAATTGATCCGGACGCGATCCGCCCTGATCTGGCCGACATGATCGCCCGCCATGCCTTTGGGCTGGATGAAAACCGGCCAGAGGCGGTTGCCCGCCGTCATGGCCGTAATCAGCGCATGGCGCGCGAAAACATTGCCGACCTTTGCGACGAGGACAGCTTTATCGAATATGGCGCTCTGGCTGTTGCCGCTCAGCGCCGTCGCCGGACCCTAGATGATCTGATCCGCAATACGCCCGCCGACGGTATGATTACCGGCATTGGCGCGGTCAATGGCGCGAGCTTTGGCGAGGATAAGGCGCGCACTGCGGTCCTAGCTTATGATTTTACGGTCCTGGCCGGTACCCAGGGCATGATGAACCATAAAAAGACCGACCGTCTGCTCGGTTTAGTCGAGGACTGGCAAATTCCGCTGGTCTTGTTTGCTGAGGGCGGTGGTGGACGGCCCGGCGATGTTGATAGTCCAGGCGTTGCGGGCCTGGATGTGCCCAGCTTCTTGTCCATGGCCAAGCTGAGCGGTCAGGTGCCTTTGGTCGGCATCGTCGCGGGGCGCTGTTTTGCTGGCAATGCCGCCTTGCTGGGCTGTACCGACGTGATCATTGCCGCCGCCGATAGCAATATTGGTATGGGTGGGCCTGCCATGATTGAAGGCGGCGGGCTTGGCGTATTCAAGCCCGAAGACATCGGCCCCATGTCGGTCCAGACCCGCAATGGCGTGGTCGATATTGCTGTCGCCGATGAGGCCGAGGCCGTGGCGGTGGCCAAACAGTACTTGTCCTATTTTCAAGGCGACCTCGCCGATTGGACCTGCGCCGACCAGCGCCTGCTGCGTCAGGCTATTCCAGAAAACCGTCTGCGCGCCTATCTGGTGCGCGATGTGATCGAGACCCTAGCCGATACCGGCTCTGTGCTCGAATTACGCAAGGATTTTGGCCTCGGCATTGTCACCTGTCTGGTGCGGATCGAGGGGCGGCCCATGGGGCTGATGGCCAATAATCCGCATCATCTCGGCGGTGCGATTGATGCTGACGCTGCCGACAAGGCTGCCCGGTTCATGCAGCTGTGCCAGGCCTATGGCCTGCCCATCCTGTCGCTTTGCGATACGCCTGGCTTTATGGTCGGGCCCGATGTCGAAAAGACTGCCCAGGTGCGCCATGTCAGCCGCATGTTCGTCACCGCCGCCAGCCTGACCGTTCCGGTCTTTGCCGTGGTCCTGCGCAAGGGCTATGGCCTCGGCGCCCAGGCCATGACTGGCGGCAGTTTCCATGCGCCGGTGTTCAATATCGCATGGCCGACCGGCGAATTTGGCGGCATGGGTCTGGAAGGCGCCGTTCGTTTGGGCTTCAAAAAGGAGCTTGAAGCCATTGAAGACCCGATCGCGCGCGAGGCTGAGTTCGCCAAGCGCGTCGCCCGCTCCTATGAGATTGGCAAGGCGGTAAACATGGCCGCGCACCTAGAAATCGACGGCGTGATTGATCCGCTCGAGACCCGGCGCTGGGTCATGCGGGGGCTCAGGTCCATGCCGCCGCGCAATGGGTCTGAGGCCCCGCGCAAGCCCTTTATCGATACCTGGTAGTCCATGACCGCCCGCATCCCCCGGACGGTCATTGCGCTGGGTCTGGTTAGCTTTTTTATGGATGTCTCGTCAGAGACCATCCATGGCCTCTTGCCGCTGTTTATGACCGGCACACTGGGCATGAGCGTTGCCCTGGTTGGTTTGATTGATGGGGTTGCGGAGTCCACAGCCTCTATTTCCAAGGTGTTTTCAGGCTATATTTCTGACCGTATAGGTCGGCGAAAACCCTTAATCTTGCTCGGCTATGGGTTAAGTGCCGTGACCAAGCCCTTGTTTCCATTGGCCGGTGGTGTGGGCGCAATCTTGTTTGCGCGGTTTGCTGATCGGGTGGGTAAGGGCATTCGCGGTGCGCCTCGCGATGCCTTGATCACCGATGTCACGCCGCCTGAGATCCGGGGTAGGGCCTTTGGCCTACGTCAGGCCATGGATACGGTTGGGGCCTTCTTGGGGCCGCTCTTGGCGCTTGGCTTAATGGCCCTGTTTGCCGGCGACATGCGGGCTGTGTTTTGGGTCGCAACGCTTCCGGCTGTTTTGGCAGTTGGGTGTGTCTTATTGGGGGTCGAGGACCAGCCGTCTGACGGCGTGCGCGGCAAGGGCAGACCGCCAATCGATTTAAAGGACTTGCGCCGGTTTGATACTGGCTTTTGGCTTCTGGTTGCACTTGGTGTCGTGTTTACCTTGGCCAGGTTCAGTGAGGGGTTTTTGGTGCTTAAGGCCCATGCCGAAGGCCTGCCGATTATGTTTGCCCCGCTCGTACTGGTTGCCCTCAATGTCATTTATTCAGCGGGGGCCTATCCATCTGGCGTGCTCGCCGATCGGATGTCTGCGACCTTGCTGCTGGTTTTGGGTCTCGCGGCGCTTGTGGTCGCGGACCTGGTCTTGGCGCTGGGCCATGGGCTCAGTGCCAGCTTTATCGGCATTGGGCTTTGGGGCGTGCATATGGCCTTGACCCAGGGGCTCTTGTCCAAGCTGGTAGCAGACCATGCTCCGCCAGAGCTGCGCGGCTCGGCCTTTGGCTTGTTTAATCTGATGACGGGCCTAGCCATGCTTTTGGCCAGCCTGACCGCGGGCCTGGTCTGGGACCAGATCAGCCCCTCGGCAACCTTTCTAGTCGGAGCAGGCTTTGCTGGCCTCGCGGGGGTGATGGTCTTGGTGCAGGCGCGACGGCCTACGGTCGCCTAAACCGTCACCGAGGTCGTTTCGCCGCGTATCTCGTTCAAGAGTTCAGGATGTTGGTCTAGGACGTGCAATAGCTTGACCAAGGCCAAGGGCGGGCGCGTCTTGCCGTTCTCGTAGCGTGAAAAGGCATTGACCCCGCCGCCAAACAGTTCGGCCGCCTCCTGCTGATCCAGTTTTAGCTTCTTGCGCACGCGCGCAATAAAGCCTGGCGCGACGAGCTTGGCATTGACGGTGCGATTAAAGGCCAGCATGGCCTCGCTAACCCGTGCGGCCTGGTCTGGTGACAGCACCACCTCGTCACAATCACTGCAGAACAAGCCTGTCACCTGATCAATCGACGTGGTTTCACCTTGATAGCTATAGGGCAGGCTCCGCGTCTCAGTAACCACATCGGCTGCGCCACATTCGGGGCACTTCATCATGTCCAAGCCTTAAATGAGACGATGACCACACCGTCCATGATTGTCAGCTTCACATAGACTTCATCGGGTCCAATCTTGGGCCGATAGACATCCTGCCAAACCGCCGCGTCCTTATAGGTGGTCATACTCTTATAAAAATCAGCGGGCTTAAGGGTCATGACCACCTCAATCATCGCTTCAAGATCAAGCCCAATTTGCGCCGCGCCGGACATGGCTGAAAACGTGGCGCGCACCTTTCCAGCCCCGATCAGGGCCTTGACGCTTGAAAGTGGCGCATGCGGTTTGCGCTTCTCCATCCGCTGACAATAACCTAATCGGTTAATTCCGGCAAGGTTACGGCAAGGCCACAAATCCTTTTGCCGTCTTCGCCACCCCGTCCTCGAATGGGGTGGCATCGCTCCAGAAGCGCAGGGCAAAGCGGCTGGCATCGACGCGGTAGGGGCGGTCGGACTGGAAGCGCATCTCTTTCATTTCGCGCAAAATGGGCATGAAGAGGCCAAGCAGGCCGAGCATTAGTGGCGGCAGAACCGAAAACTTGAGCTTCTGGCCCAGGGCATCGGCCCCGATCTGCAAGACCTGGCGATAGGTGCGGGTCGGGGCGCAGGGCACATGCCAAGCCTGACCATAAGCATCCATGGGCGCATCGAGCAGGGTTATGGTCGCGCGGGCGACATCCGGCACATAGGCTAGGTCATGCAAAAGATCGGCCGAGCCAAGCAGGAGGGCGGGCTTGCCCTTGGCCATCGCCGCCAAACCGGTTTCGCCCAGCACAGACTGGGTCACGCCGGGGCCATAAAAGTCGGAGGCCCGCACCGCCACCACCTTGACCTTGCCTGCCGCATGGGCCGCTTGCCACATGCGCGTGATCTCGGCGCGAATGCGCGGTTTGACACCGTGATTGGTCAGGGTCATGTCCTCGGTCAGAGGCTGGGTTTGCGGGCCATACATGTAGAGATTATCGACAAACACCAGCCGCGCACCGGCGGCGGTGCAGGCCTCTAACAGATTGCCCATCACCACTGGCCAATCACGCGACCAGATGGCGCTGTCATAGGTCAGGCCAATGGCGCAGATCACGGCGCCGGCGCCCGCGACGGCGGCCTTGGTGGCGGCCAGATCCTTGACGTCGCAGGTCATATAGGTGGCCAGCGGGGGGAGGGCCGCTGGCCTTGAGCGCTGCGCCACCGTGACTGGGCGACCGGCATCACTCAATTGCTGGACCACGGCCTGTCCAACCGCGCCATATCCAAACAGGATGATTTTCTCTGACATGACCATTTCCTTCTTGATGATGAAACCAGCATAGGGT
>CANGEH010000007.1 GCA_947452665.1 Caulobacteraceae bacterium | reverse complement strand
GTCATTTCGGCAAAGCCGCGGGTTAGGACGGCGGCATGGGCACTGCGGCCAAGGGCGCGGCCCTCGACCACGCCGCAGGCTATGGCCAAGACATTCTTCACCGCCCCGCCAGCCTCTGCCCCAATCAGGTCATGGGACAGATAGGGGCGAAAACTGGGGCTGGCCAAGTGATCGGCCAGGGCGCGGCCAAGGTCCAGATCCGCGCAGGCCAGGGTTATGGCTGTGGGCAGGCCCCTAGCCACTTCGGCTGCAAAACTGGGGCCAGACAGGACGGCCAGCGGATGGCCAGGCGCGACCTCTGCCGCCACCTCGGTCATCAGCTTAAGCGAGCCCTGCTCAATACCCTTGGCACACAGTACAAGCACGCAGCCGGGCCGGGCTATGGCGGCAAATTGGGTCAGTGCGGCGCGCAAATGCTGGGCGGGCGGCACGGCCAGCACCAGATCGCAGGCGCTAAGTGCGGCCAGATCGCTGCTGGCCTCTATGCTGGGCGAAAGATCAATGCCGGGCAAGAACAGCTGGTTTTGATGCTGGCTATTAATGGTCTGGACCACCTCGGCCTCGCGGGCCCAGAGCAGGATCTTGCGCTGAGGCCGAGCGCAGGTCTGGGCCAGGGCCGTGCCCCAGGCACCGGCGCCAATCACGCCCAAGGTCTCGAATGTCCAGGGCCTAGCGTTTGTCACGCCTTTGCCCCCTTACGGCTGAGCTTATGAATCGGTTGATCTAGGGCGGCTGCCGCATCGAGCGGCCAACGGGGTCTGGCCGCGACATCGAGGCCATCGATCAGGCCAAGCCTTAGTCGCTCGGCCCCAGCCAAGGCGATCATGGCGGCATTGTCTGTGCAATAGCGCAGGGGCGGGGCCGCAAAGCTAAAGCCGTGTTTGGCACAGGCTGCCTGCAGGGCCGCACGCACGACACTATTGGCCGCCACACCGCCGGCCACGACAAAGCGCTTATCGTCTGGGGCTAGACCCTGACCATATTGCAGCATGGCGCGCTCGGTGCGCTCGGCCAATTGGCGCGCAATCGCGGCCTGAACACCAGAGGCCAGATCACGCCTTTGCGACACATCGCTCAAGGTGATGGCAATCCGCGCCGCCGCCGTCTTTAGGCCCGAAAACGAAAAATCACAGCCTTCGCGGCCAAGCAGGGCCCGGGGCAGGGGATAGCGGCTAGGATCGCCGCCCACGGCGAGGCGCTCTAGGGCCGGGCCGCCGGGATAGGCCAGGCCCAAGGTCTTGGCGATCTTGTCAAACGCCTCGCCGGCTGCGTCATCAATCGTGGTGCCAAGCCGCAAACACTGGCCAACGCCCCCGACCTCGAGCAATTGGCAATGGCCGCCAGACGTTAAGAGCAGCAAGAAGGGATAGGGTACCTCCGCCTCCAGCCGCGCCGATACCGCATGCCCCTCCAGATGATTGACAGCAATGAGGGGAAGGTTCAGGCCAAGCGCCATGGCCTTGCCTGCCGACAGGCCAACCATGACCCCGCCGACCAGGCCGGGCCCTGCGGTTGCGGCTATACCATCAAGCTCAGAATACTTAAGTCCCGCGGCGGTCATGGCCGAGGCTATCACCCCGTCAATCGAGTCCACATGCGCGCGGGCCGCGATTTCCGGCACCACACCGCCAAACGGGGCATGGCGGGCAATCTGGCTATCAATAATCGAGGACAAGACCTCGGTCTTGTAACCAGACAGGCGAATAACCGCCGCCGCCGTCTCGTCACAACTGGTTTCAATGCCTAAAACCGTTAAAACACGGTCTTGTGGAATGTGTGTGGTCAGGCTCATAAGTTGCGGCGCGGCCGCCTCTCCTGTAGCAGGCTGATTATAGCCCTATCGAGGTAACCTTACCCCCGTGCACAAGCAACCCTTAGTCAAAATTGGCACCCGTGCCTCAAAGCTGGCCCTAACCCAGAGCCGCATGATGCAGGCGCGCATTGTGGCGGCGCTTGGCGGTGAGCTCGCCGATGCCGATGCCATTGCGCCCTTGGTCGAAATCATTACCACAGGCGATCGGATTCAGGACCGCCGCCTGCTCGAGATCGGCGGCAAGGCCCTCTTTACCAAAGAAATCGAAGAGGCGCTGTTGGACGGCCGCATTGATTGCGCCGTGCATTCGCTAAAAGACGTGCCCGCCCTCTTGCCGCCTGGTCTTGTGATTGCCGCCATCCCAGAACGGGAGGATCCGCGCGATGCGTTTTTGTCCCTGGGCTATGACCGGATTGAGGACCTGCCACAGGGCGCAAGGCTGGGCACCGCAAGCCTGCGTCGCCAGGCCCAGGCCCTGTATCTTCGCCCTGATCTCGATATCGTCATGACCCGCGGCAATGTCGATACCCGCATTGCCAAGCTTGAGCGCGGCGAGGCCGATGCGATTCTATTGGCCCTATCTGGCCTTAATCGGTTGGGCCTTGGCCATCTTGCCCGATCCTTGCTTGATCCGATTGCCGCGCCGCCTGCGCCAGGCCAGGGCGCGCTGGCGATTGAAACCCGGGCCGAAGACGCAGGGGCTGTCTGGGCATCGGCCCTCAACCATGCCCCGACCGCGCTTCAGGTGGCGGCAGAACGCGGTGCGCTTGAGGCGCTCGAAGGCTCTTGCCGTACAGCGGTCGGTGCCCATGCCCAGATTAGGGGCACAAGCCTTAGCTTGACCGTCGAGGCCCTGACACCGGATGGCCGCCTGCGGTTTCGCCAATTTGGCTCTATGCCGATTGGGTCTGCAAATCTGGGTGCCAAGACACACGCCCAGGCGCGGGCCTTGGGACAGGCGCTTGGTCTCGCGGTCAAGGCCGAAGGTGGCGACGCGCTCTTGCTTAGCGATCATTAGGCCAGGGCCTTGCGCATCTGGGTTACCCGCGCACTGCCCCAGGCCACCGCGACGGCGGCCAGACTTGTGGCGCGCGGCCATGACCCGGTTGTGGTCCCGGTGATTGAGACCAGGCCCGCTCGCTTTGGGCTTGAAGATTTTGCCGGTGCCGGGGCCTTGGCCCTTACCAGTCAGGCGGGTGTGGCGGCCGTTGCCGAGTTTGCCCCTAGGCTTTGCGCCCTGCCGGTTTTTGCTGTTGGGGATGCGACCGCGACCGCCGCTCGTCTGGCTGGATTTGACCAGGTCTATTCTGCGTCTGGCCGGGTTGAGGATCTGGTCGCCCTGGTTCTTGCCCATCCAGGCCTTGGCCCAATCTTGCACGCCAGTGCGGCCTTGCCTGCGGGTGATCTTGTTGGCGAACTGGTCCGTGCCGGACGGCCAGCGCGCCGTCTTGTGGTTTATGAGACGGTACCGAGCCCGATCTGGGCCATGCCTAACCCGGTTGAGGCCATAATGGTCCATTCTGCTCAGGCCGCAAAAGCGGTTGCGGCCATGATTTTGCCGCACCAGACCGCAAATTTGCATCTTTATGGTCTATCTTCTGAAGCCATCATGCCACTAGCGGCATTTAATTTTGCCAAAATCGCTGTCGCACGGTTTGCCAATGAAGAGTCAATCCTTAGTCTGCTATAAGTCCAATCTCGATGGGCGAGCCTGCCCCCAAGACTATAGATGTGAAGGCCCATGACCCAAGTGCCCCCGCCCGCAGCAAACGACCCGACCTATCCCTTGCGCGATCGCCGCCGCAAACCCCTTTTGGGTGCCGGGTTTTGGGCCATGATTGCCTTTGGCCTGGCCTGTATCCTTGCTGGTCTTGGCGTCTGGCATTATGGCCCGCTCGTTTTTGGGCCAGACCATGCTGTGGCCCCGCGCGCGATTTCGCCGGCAGCAAGCATGCCGAGCGATTCGACCCAAGCACCCGAGGCGAGCCAAGATGCGATCTCAACTAGGGCGGATAACCGATTGGCCGCATCGGATTCGGCCCTGTTCGCCCTGCGCCAGCGCGTCAGCAGTCTGGAAACCAGTCAGCAACAACAAGCCGCCGCCGCTGCCGCCGCGCTTGCCGCCGCAGCCCTGGACCGCGCCGCCCAGACCTCGGGTCCGTTTCCCGATGACCTAGCAGCCATAGAGCCGCTCTTGCCGGCCGATACCAATCTTCGCGCCCTGCATCGCCTTGCCGAAACCGGCGCTCCAACGCGGGCGGGCCTAGCCAAGACCTTTCCGGCAGCCGCCGCTCGGGCCGCCGCAGCGGCGCGCAGCCCAGAACAGGGTTCGGGATGGTTTGCCAATGCTGTGCATGCCTTGAGCGCGATCATTACGGTGCGGCGCATTGATCGCACCACCGGTAATGGGCCTGACGCCCTCTTGGCCCGGGCTGAGGCCCAGCTTGATGACGGCGATCTGGAGGGCGCGCTTAAGGCGCTTGACGGGCTTCCCCCCCAGGCCCGTCAAGCCATGGCCGACTGGCGCCGGGGGCTCGAGCACCGCACCGAAATCGACCGGCGGATCGGCGCTATTCGCGCGCGGGCCCTGCGAGACCTTAGCCATGCTGCCCTAGAAGGACGCAGCCAATGATCCGCGCCGCCCTGATCTTGTTTCTGGTCGCGGCCCTGTCCGTGATTGGTGTGGCCCTGTCTGGCCCTGCCGGCCAGGCCAGCCTAGAATGGCTGGGCTGGCGGCTAGACATGACGGCGGCGACTGCCATCTTGCTCGTTTTAGGCCTGGCCCTGATCTCGACCCTGTTTTGGCGCGGCCTGATCTGGCTGGTTGACATGCCACAAAGGGCGGCCAAGGCCCGGGCTGACGCCTTGCGCCGACAAGGTATTGAGGCCCTGACCCGCGGGTTTTTGGCCGCCTCGGCTGGGGACGGCTCAGAGGCTCGCCGCCTGACCCAAAAATCGGTGGAACTGGCGCAAGACATGCCCGGTCTGGTGCGGATCTTGGCGGCCCAGGCGGCTGAAGCCAGCGGCGATCATGCCGCGGTGGTCAGTGCCTATACCGCCATGTTGGGATTTCCGGACATGCGTTTGGCCGCCTTGAAGGGCCTGATGCAGGCCGCGCTTGGGCATGGCGATCGATTGACCGCGCTCAGGCATGCTCAAGAAGCCTATGCCCTGGCCAAGACGGCGCGCTGGGCCTGGCGCGCCCTGCTCGAACACGCCTTGCAGTCAGGAAACTGGAGCGAGGCCCTGGCCCTGCTGCAAGGGGGTCTGGAGCGCAAGATTGTGCCGCCGGTGGTGGCCGAGCGTGGGCGTGCGGCCTTGTTGGCGGCAACGGCCGCGGGCCTGGAGAATGCCGATCAGGCCCGCGAGCGCAGCCGCGCCCTGGACCTGGCCCTGCAATCTGTAAAGCTAAAGCCGGATTTTGCCCCAGGCGTGGTCATGGCCGCACGCCTGTCGGCGGGTGACGGCAAGGTGGCACGCGCCGCCAGCCTGATTGAGGCCGCCTGGAAGGAAAGGCCGCACCCGGCCCTATGGCTGGCCTATCGCGACCTTAAAACCAATGAGACCCCCAAGGCGCGGGCGGTGCGGTTGCTGCATCTGGCCAATCTCAATGCCGGGCACAGGGAAAGCCAGATCCTGATGATTGAACAGGCCCTGTTAAGCGGCGATCGCGCCCTGGCCTTGTCGGTTGGTCAGGCCCTGACCCAGGCGGGCCTTGGCCCGACCGCGCGCCTGTGCGGCCTTATGGCGCGGGTGTGCCTGGCCAATGCCCAGACCGATGAGGCGCGGGCCTGGATGGCGCGGGGCACCGAGGCGCCGCAAGAGCCGGACTGGTCGGATCTGGATCCAGAAGGCGGCGCCTTTGCCTATTCTCCGGCCGACTGGGCGCGCCTGACCACCACCTATGCCGAGACCGGTGAGTTGATCCATCCCAGATTCGAGCGGCGCGAGCGCAGTATTAGCGAATTGCCCGCCTTGCCGATCGTCTATCAGGCCTCGGCGCCCTTCGTTGCCGCCGCCGAAGCGGGCAGCTTTTTTGCGCCCCTGCCGGATGATCCTGGTCCCCTCGATGACGACCGCGTGCCGGCCGAGCCGTCTTCGGCCACGCGCCCACCCCCCCGTCGCCGCTTGGGAACCAGCGCTCGCCCGGCCAAATAGGCGCAAGATCCTGTTTGGCGCACAGCGAAAGCCCTGTGCGCGCTCAAGGCCGCTTGGCAAGTCCGCTTGGGCCCGCTACATAGCCACGCAGGTTAGCCGCTTTAGCTCAGCTGGTAGAGCATCGCATTCGTAATGCGGGGGTCAGGTGTTCGAGTCACCTAAGCGGCACCATAGCTTCGGGATAGGTTTCCAAACAGTCCGATTAAACATCCGCGCTGTCGCCGCAACGCGATCTGGTTATGATTTCTGGGCCCTGATATCTAGGTGCAATAGGCAATGCACCAATGATTTGCGCTAGATCAATGCCGGACGGGTCCATTAGCCCTAACGGTTTGGCAATTGGATTGGTAGGCAAACGGATTCAGCATTGAAATGCTATTATTCTGTACCCAGCCGATGAATTCATCAGACGGCGGGCATTGTTGGTAACAGTATGGGTGGCGCCAAAACTTGTTTGCACGCGCTGCATTCTAGTATTTTTGAGATGTTGCAATCTGTAAGGGCCGCAGAACGATTATTGTGTGTTTTAATTGTAAATTTGGCTAATCGTAATGCCGCTTTTGGATTGCGTGATGCGTCGGATCGCCTATTAAAAGCCAATGGTCCGAGCGCGTGGGTGATTCTAAGGCGGGCCCGGACGGCGGTTTTCGGCAAAATGTTAGGCGTCACAAATCTCTGGGTCGTTCATGAAAATTTCGAATTTCTCTAATTATTTGTCATCGGCCGAGCTGAAAGATTTATAGGGACCAGGCATGTTTTTTCAAATGCGAATGGCCCTCAATGATCTTGCTCGTGCCCTAGGCCTTTGGCATGTCTGGACCTATATGGCCTGGCAAGACGTCATATCGCGCTATCGCAGATCCATTCTCGGGCCCTTATGGGTCGCGGGCGGTATGATTGCGACATCGCTGGCGATTTCAGTGTCGTGGGGCGCCGTATCTGGACAGAGTCTGCATGATTTTTTGCCCTTCGCCGTGGGCGGGATCTTGGTCTGGATCCATTTCATCGCCCCGCTCGTGGTCGAGGCGCCGGATCTTTTCGTGACCTCGCAAGGCTCGATCCGCAATAATGCCTTTCCGTTCATGTTCTATGTGCTCAGATTTACGATGCGGTCATTGTTTGTTTTCGCGCACAACCTTGTCGTATTTATTGGCCTGACCTTTTTTGTCGGCAATCCCCAATTGCCAAATTGGCAAGTTATTCCGGGCATGCTCGTTTTGACCTTGGTTGTGCTGGCCTTGACGCCGGTTATCGCAATGGCTTCGGCGCGGTACAGAGACCTCAGGTTCATGTTGCCCTTTTTGGCGCAGATCTTGTTCTTTATAACGCCGGTTTGGTGGCACCCAAATACGTTGGTTGCGTCAAAATTTGGCATCGTGGCCTATAACCCGCTCTATTATCTACTTGAAATCATGCGGACGCCGCTCTTGGGCCAACCGGTTCCAAATACCACCTGGCTTGTCGCGCTCTCTATTCTCGCTGGATCGCTCCTATTGTGGTTTGTGAGTTTTTCAGTCGCGCGCCGCCGTATTGCATTTTGGATCTAGTCGGAAAGCCCCGCCCTATGCCAGTTGCAAGTATACGCCTGGACGATGTTCAACTCATCTATCCGATCTATTCGGTACGTGCCCAGTCTTTGCGCCACACCATGATCAATCTGGCTATTGGTGGGCGATTGTTGCGTGGCAACAACGATGTCGTCCATGTCAATGCCTTGGAGGGGATAAGCTTTCGCCTTGAAGACGGTGATCGGTTGGGCCTTTTGGGGCACAATGGCGCGGGCAAGAGCACACTGCTAAAGGTGCTCGCCGGGGTTTATGAGCCCACCCGTGGTAACGTTCAGATGACCGGCATTGTGGCCTCCATGCTCGATATCGGGAACGGAATAGACTGGGAGGCGACGGGGGTTGAGAATGTTAAAATCATGTCGCGACTTCGCGGCATGCGGGCGGCGCAAATCAATGCGCAAATGGAAGAGGTCATCGCCTTTTCAGAGCTTGGCGCCTATGCCGACCTGCCCATGAAAACCTATTCGGCCGGCATGGCCGCGCGCCTGATCTTCACCCTGGCAACAAGCTTTAAATCCGACATCTTGATCATGGATGAATGGTTGGGCGCTGGCGATACGCAATTCATTCAAAAAGCAACCGACCGAATGAATGAGCTGGTCGGGCATGCCCGGATCATGGTTCTGGCGTCGCACAATTTCCCCTTGATACAGGCAACATGCAACAAGGTGCTGGTTCTGGAAAAGGGTAGAATGCGCTATTTTGGGCCCATAGAAGACCTGCCAGACCATCTGCGCCCTTAAGGCTCCGGTCGGCCCCAATTCCAAACTGTCAATTAAAACCGCCTAGGTCTTGGTTTGGGTCAGGTCCCGGATCGATGTGCGGGTAAGTATGCGCTTGAAGAAGCGAAGAGCCGGGTACGGAATAAGATGACTAAGCCAGTGGATGGCGGGATTTGCGTTTAGTCTCCATAGCCAAAGCGCTAATGCGTTTCGCCATGGTCTAGGCCTGTCGGCGGGCCGATCGATGATTCTGACTAGGTCCAATATATCCAGTGCGGCCTGCCGACTTGGCGCAACTTCGGCGCGCGGCGATGTGATGGCAATATATTCACTTTTATAGAAATCGTGACGAGACCCATCGCCCTCAAAGCACGGTGCGTTTTGTTGCAGGCCCTCAGCCATATTCTCGATAAAGGCCATAATCTTCGCCAGTACCCGGTCCGCAGGCGCAAGATGATTAAATATCAGCGTATTGGCACGTCCCGACAAGCGCTCTGGAAAGGCACCAAGGTTTGGCGCAATAATCGCCAGCCCCGAGGCCAAGGCTGAGCTTAGCGTATAGCTATAGGTTTCGGGGCATTGTGCGGGGAAGAGCACCAGATCTAGTGCCTGCCGCCTTATCAAGCCCGCCAGGGCCTCAGCCTTGTATGGGCCCGATGTCTCCACACCTTGGAGCGGCTTGTTGGCATAGCCTATCAGATAAAACTGTAGCGGAAAATTATGGCTCTTGGTGTGTTTTGCAAGCTGCTGCAAAAGGTCAGCACCCTTCTCGCGGCTTATCGCGCCAAGGACGCCAATCTTATAAAGCGGCTTTTTTGAAAATTTGGCGGGCCTTTTCTGCGCCCTTGATGCGGGCTCGATATGGCGGGCAATAATGGCCGACGCCTCAGCCCGCATGCCGGCCTGGTCAAAAATCGCCTTTGTTGCATTCGATGGGAAAATCACCCGATCGGCGCCTTGAATCAGGCGATGAAATTGCGCGCGCAGGGTTTTGGCGGATGGTCCAAAGGGTAAAAGCCGTGCAGGCCTACTCAATTTTGGCGAATAGGATCCGGGATAGCGGCCCCTACGATCGGTCAGGGTAGGATTTCCACCCAACCCATAATAGTCATGGACCGTCACCAGGCTGGTTGCGCCAAGGGGGCCGGCAAGGTCCAAAATTTCCGGCCCAAGGTCCATCATATGATGAATATGAACGGCCGTTATTCCGATCGATCGCAACAATCGGACTAGGTCCGCATGGTCCTTTTTGGGGTTCAAAATGATCTGGTCAGCTTGGCGCGCGATCCCTAAGCGAATGCGGATCAGACCCTGCTCGCCATGGGGTGAAAGAACGATATGGGCGGCCAGTTGGGAAAAATGTTCGGCAAGTTCGCTAATATGTTGCTCAACACCGCCGCCCATAGCATGCGAGACATGCAAGATCTTGGGCGCGCGGGCCTGACCTAGTAGCCGAATATACCGGTAAATCCGTGCAGACCTTAGGGGGTCTGGTCTCGCGGCCGCTGTATCGCCATGGCGCTCAGAACTCTGATCTTGGCCAAGCTCAGGCTCGTCATGCTCGCCGACATAAAGGTTTGGCGTCACAGTGTTTATCCAGCCCTCGCCTAGGCTGCCGCCGCTTAAGGCCGCACCGATCCAGTTGTGAGTTTCGAAAGCCTGACCCCCGATCGCGTCAAGCCAGGCCCGCCGCATATAGAGGCAGGCCCCCTCGGTCGTCGGCACCGCGATGCAGTGAAGCCTATCGCCCCGAAACGCCGCATCGACGGCGTCAATATCCAGATCGAATGGGCGCAGGTTGTCGATGAAAGGATGCGGAAAGCTATTTATAGAGGCCCTAGCCGTCAGGGGAGTGACCGTTCCAATATCGGGCCGTGAATAGGCATCTTCGACCAGTCGCCCGAGCCAAGTTTTGGGCAAAATCGCCTCCGGCTTTAGGAGGACAATATCGTGGCCGGGGCAGCTGATCTGCCCTAGATTCACCGCTTGGCTGGGGCTCAATCGGGCCCCGCTCTCCAGCACACCGAATTGGCCTGGCCATTGCCGGACCAATTGCGCAACCATGTCGCGCATTGCCAGATTGGACCTAGGGTCAATAACCGCAAACAGCCGGGCCCCCGGCACCGCCAAAACCTCCGTCATCCCAGCCAAGATGCAAAGTTTTGTGGCTTCTAAACGGTCGTGCACGGGCAAGATAATGGCGACCGGGTGACTTGGCGCGTTCGGTGAAGGCATCAGGCCAAAGCCCTCGGGGTCTGGGCCGTGACCCATCCTAACCAAGCCATTGCAATCCCCACTCGGGTCCGTCTAGCCCTGCGTCTATTGGGCATGATAGGGGCCTCGCCGACTATTGCGGGATCCGTGTGCCGTGTCTATGCCGCGCGTCCAAGCTAGTCGACCGCAGATACGCTATCAAGCCATGCTTTGCGCACTGGATTTTCGTTTTAGCTCCGCAAGCAGGCGATTTTGGAGACCCTTAATGCGAGCCTCACATCTGATATAGTGATCATCACTAAGGATGGCTGCCGTGGCCGCCTCATCTGAAACCGCGACCGTATTGCGCGCAAGACCGCGCCAATGCGTATAGTCGCCAATAAAAACGGCCGTATTTAGCGAGTCCCAGTCCACGTTCTCTTCCGTGAACACTTGCAAGGTAAAATAATAATCCTCCATAAATTTCATAAAATCGTAAAATTTGATATTGGATAAATCGAGCTTGTCCATATCCATTACAAAACTATGAATCGGGGCGTGATTATTCCATAGAAATTCTTGATATCCACGGCCATCGACAAAGGTCTTGTGCCGCTCTATTATTTTTTGGCTCACGGCATCAATATAGACACTATAGACCCGTCCAAAGCTCACGGCCTTCCCACTCGCCTTAAGTTGACCAACAAGGGTGCGGTAAGCCTCTGGAAAGACAACATCGTCATAATCGAGCAGGGCGACATACCCCGATCCGACCGATTTCAAAGCATCATTCATCATAAGCGAGCGAAGGTCGGGGCTTTGTGCTTTTGACGCGTACCGGCGAATTATGGGTTGGCAGTCGGGTGCCCAGGGCATGGCAGACCAAGACGCCTGCAGCGCCGCGACCTCATCATCGTTAAAGTCCTGAAGGGTAATCAAGGGTTGCACGCGACAGCTAGCCTGCGCCAATAAGGACAATAGCGCCCGTTCAAGCAGGGCGGGGCTACCTTGCCGGTGCAGCCGAATAAGGGTTGTCACCTTCTCTGCTGCCCCTGGCTGGCCAGCCTCGGGCAGCAACCGGAAACACGCTGCTGAATAACAGGCCCGGTGGCTGAAATGGGGCCCCGCAGGCGCTATGGTTAAGCCCGACGGGCCATGGCCTTGTTCGCAATCCCCGTGCACATAGTCTGGATCATTCAGCACGCTGGCGGACACGACGGTCCCGGTAAAGCGAATGGCCATTTTCAGCATGTGTTCGATGGCTTCGACGCCGAAAAGATAGGGCGCCTTGAACACAAGCTTGAAATCCGCCTCCTCTTCGCCCGCCAAGGCGCAGTCCATGCCCAACTCTGCCAAGTCCCTGACCAAATCGGGGTCTGTGAACTGCACGCGGCAAGCGGCAAAGACGGTTGAATTGGCAAGGCATTGCAACATCTTGCGCCGGGCTACGGGATCGCGACCGAGCTGGGATAGGGCCCCAGGTTCGAGGGCCACCTGCACAATAAGGTCTGGGCTTATCTGGACATAATCAGACGATTCGTACCGATAATCGCTCAAGGCCCGCCCAACCGTATTGAGATAACCATAACCAAACCGGACATCTGGCTCCAGATGCGCGCCCTCCGCCCACTCATTCCAGGCATTGACGACGACAAAGCGCCGATCGGATGGCAGCTTGGCCCTAGAATAAGCCATCAAGGCCTCTAGCCAGGCTTGCATTTTTTTAGGCGTGAACCCGTGCAGGCCGAGGGCCTGAGAGCCATAACGCGCTGTATTGTCCCAAACCGGGACTAGGGCCCGAAACAGTGTGAAATCGGGATTGAGCGCCTTGTTCATATAATGGTCAGCGACCTCGCCATAGTCGAGCATGCCGCCATCAAGCGGCCAATAGGCCTGCAGGCTGTCGCAAATATCGCCAACTGCCCCGTCGGTCCAATCGTACAGAACCCGTTCGACGCCGGCATCCATCCCATAGTCACGGGGCGAGGCCGCACCGCGCGCCAGGGTTGCGACCACATAGGGCGCCTTTAGGCCATGGCGTTCGCATTCTTCGCGCCAAATCGACAAATAGGCTTCACAGTCCTTAATGTCGGATGGGCGGTAAACATGCAGGACCGGCCGACCACCGACCTTGATGTACCGCTCATCCTTAAAAAACGGGATGAGATAGAGAATAAAGGCCCTGGCATCTCGGCTCGAATAGGTCTGCCCCAGTAAGATTTCCCGCTCATTGCCGTCCCAGCGCCGGGTCCAGTTTTCATTAGCCCAGCAAAAACAGAAGGGCATATTGATCTGTGGATTATCCAGCAGCATCTGGGCTGGTTTTTCTAGAATCATCCGGCCACTGAACCAGTAATGATAAAAAATCATCCCGTGGACGCCAGACTTTTGCATCAGCAAGGCTTGTTTGGCTAAATCTTCAGGCGCCGCAAGATGGTAATATCCAATATCCGGATGCGGCACATGCTGCTGATAATGGCCATGGAAAAGAGGGTTTGCCGCAGCCACCTTGTGCCATTCGGTAAAGCCCTTGCCGTGCCATTCATCATTTTCCGGCGTCGGATGAAACTGAGGCAGGTAATAGGCCAGCACCTTAATATCTGTGTGCTTAATCTGGCCCGAAAAATCGTTCTGCGTCTCGCAATAGACAGACGGGCGCTCCGTTAGGCCTGCAGCCTCTAGCCGATAGCTCCGGCCCTTGTGGTGCCCAATACAGGCCGCCAATAGCCGCCCCAAGGCTTGACCTGTGGTGTCGCCGCCCCCGGTTTCGCCGACAAATTCCTCATAGCGCGCCGGTATGGCCAAAAACTCTTCAAGGCAGGCGCCGCGGGCCCAAAACATCATGCCCTGGACCGGCTCAACGCATTTTAGGCCCTCAAGATCGACATCTGGCAACTTGTCCAAGAATGCGGCCTCGGCTGGGCCGCTCCGGGTCTCAAGATCAGGGCGCCCAGCTAGCCCCGCAGGATAGACGATGCGGGCATCGTGCTGAAGCAGAGCGAAAATCTGCTGCACGCCGCTAAGCGATCCACAAAGCCTGTCTATGGCCGCGGCCTGCGCGCCCTCGCCATCCAGATCGGCTGGGCTAAAATTGGCATGGAAGTGGGCGACATAATCATAATCTGCCAATCGTCCACCGAACTCGATAATGAACGCTGCAACGCCCCCCGCGTTTTTGGGTACAGACTTTATAACGAGATCGCGCAGGTTTGGCAGGGGCGCGGCAAAACGCTGCTCGACGGCATCGATTTGGCAGTCGTCCGGCACGGATACAAACAGATCGAAGGGCATAGGAATATGGGCAAGGCGCTCGGTCCAGGCTTGCGCAAGATCGGGGCGTGACAGGTGTAAATGCACCCCAATATCGCGCCGCTTCAGCGAGGGCGGATTGGATAAGACCGGATTGAGGTAAAACGGCACGACGGCCGGATCGAGATAATCTTGGCCAACTAGGTCTGTCACGCCGAGCGGTTGTTCAGCGGGTTGGAGCGAGGCGTTGGTAGGCAAACCATTTTGAGCGCGCTGCGCCGCCCTAATGATCGCGCGCGCGCTTGACCCCAAGCTGCCCCGGGTCGCGGCCTTGACCAGGGTAAGCCCCAGGCTGGGACGCTTAAGCAGCAAGACCAGCAGCTGCGTCAGTTTTTGGCCGCGGGTCCGCGAAAGCGGGACCTGCATCCTTGTCCCTGAAACTGTCTCGATGAGGCGACCCTCCTTATGGCCGTGCCGTATATAATGCATCAGCGGGTTCTTGCCGCCTAGGCGAACATCGCCATGTAGGCCCAGATAGGCTTGGCTAGAAAACCCAGCCGATGGATTGCGACCCTCTCGCCAGCCATGACGCATAAAGTGCTTGAACGGATCAATACCGGCCCGCGCCACATCGCGATAGGTGTCAAGATAATAGGCCGGATCGAATAGATTGTTACGGATCAAGTGCTTTTTAAACACCAAGGTCGCATAGGCGTATTCGAGGCCGATCCGCTGCGCAATCTTTTGCAACAGTGCCGTCGAAAGGACCCGCAGGCCGCCATAGCGTGCCAAGACCATATTGGCCTGGCTGATCTCAATGTCGCGCTCGGCAATCAATCGATTGCGTAAGGCCAAGGCTTGTTCAAGGCCTGAAATCTGCTCCCGGTCTTCCATGGCGGCCTGATTTAGGGCGGCTGTGGCGTCGTCGCGCGCGTTAGCCGCCTGTTCAAGCTGGCTAACCTGAACATCCCGCTCAACAATAGCCTGTTCTAGCTGGTCAACCTGGTTATGGCGCTCAATAAGCGCCTGTTCGATCTGGCCAATCTGGTCATGGCGCTCAACCAGCGCCTGTTCGAGGCGGCAAACCTGCTCATCGCGTTTACCTAGCGCCTGTTGAAGATGGTCAACCTGTTCATGACGGTCAACAAGCGCCTGTTCGATCTGCCTTACCTGCGCGTGGCGCTCTATTAACGCCTGTTCAAGTTGCCTGACCTGGTCATGGCGCTCAATAAGCGCCTGTTCAAGCTGGCCAAACTGCTCATGGCGCTCAATAAGCGCCTGTTCAAGCTGGCTGATCTGTTCATTTCGCGCATTAAGATGGGCGTCAGCGGTCTTTAGGCTTTCGCCAAGCTCTATGGCCCGCTTGTCATAGCGGCGCATCAGGTCAAGGCCTCGGTCCTGTTGCAGCAGATCCTGATACCGCGACCGGGTCAGTTCACGAATGGAACCATCGTCTGGCCTTTGATCATGTGCTAGGGCCAAGATGACCTGGCTCAGACCTATCACCGGTTTTGGCGTCGCAAGGTCGAGCTGCAAATCATCGAGGCCATAGTCATAGTGCCGCAAGGACGTCTCGAGGAAATCTTGCTTATATTCGCTAAGCGCTGCGCCTTGGGGGTCAAACGTCAGGTCAAGCCCGGTTGCGATCCGTTGCAGCTGATGTTCCGGGGCCTTCAGCATCTGGTCGAAATCGACAAACACGCGGGGCGCCTGCTCGCTACCCCTTAGAGTGGTCAGCATATGTGCGTACCAAAGCAGATAGCCCTTTTCGAGCTCAAAGCCATAAAGCCTAGCCAAGGATCGCGCGACATTGGCGGGGTTGCGGAATGGCACAACATAGCCAACCTTGAGCCGCATATGCTCAAAAACGCCTTTCCAGAATGGCAGGGTTTGGCCGATCCGCGGGTCCTTCAGCCCAAACACGTCGTGATTGCCAAGCCGCGTGCGCAAGAATTCGACCGCCGGCAGCCGCTGTTTTAGCAGAGCCGGGGCCCGCCAGGCCTCGTCCGGTATCAGGGCTAGGCTGTGCCAATCATGGCCTACCGCCTCGAGAAGCCCGATATTGAAATCAACAAATCCGGCGTCTTCCCAATAGCCACGGTCATTAATTCCGATATCGGTTGCCAATAATTGCTCGCCCAGATCGACGCCAAGCGCGGGTAGGCCCCGCGTGATCGCGCTGGTGCCTGACCGGTGCATGCCAAGGACAAGGATTAGTTTCTGCTCAGTCTCGCTTGGCATACTTTGCGTCATCCAAAAACTTCAAACCGCTGAACTTGCAAGGATGAGCTCTAGGAAGACCCTAGGATCGCCTGACCAGGCCGGCCATGCGTTTTCTCAACACAGACAAAATCACACCTGTGGATGTAACATGTGAAACGCCACTACCAAAACATTTTTTAACTGTGACAACGCAGCGATTCCCCTAGCAGGCCGAAGCGCAATTTAGATACTAAAACGCACCGCGGCTTTGCCCATCTGGCCGTTTTTTAGGTAACGCGTATCGTAACGCCGAATTATCAGACCGTTCTGTTGGGCCAAATTTGACATTATTATCGAATTTTCTTTATCCTCCAGCCCACCTGCGGTGAAAGAGTTAAACCATAATCTCACCATGACCTCGCTATTTCAACACGGCGTCGATACACCGCCCGCCTTGGGCCCGGCATTGGCTGCGGGACTTTTAGCCGTGTTCGTGGGGCTTGGCCTTGGTGCAAAGGGTTGGGCGGCGACACGCCCAGGCGGCGATCACCAAGCTCGGGCCCAGGCCTTTGCCAGCCGTCTTGCCGATTATCAGGCCCTGCAACAACGCTATCGCCTGCTCACCGCGCCGCCCGCCCGCCGCACCAGAATGCATGGCGCGTCTATTCGCCCGGGAACCAGTGATCTGGAATGCCTGACCCAGGCGATCTATTATGAGGCCAGAAGCGAGCCGCACGACGGCCAGGTGGCTGTGGCCCAGGTGGTGCTCAACCGCACCCGCCAGCCTGGCCGCCCGGGCAGCATCTGCCAGGTCGTATTCCAGGGCGCACCGCGGCCGGGCTGTCAGTTCAGCTTTGCCTGCGAGGGCGCCCGTCAAGCCGGGCCAGTACAGATGCGGCTTTGGCAACAGAGTCGGTCCGTGGCCCAGGCGGTTTTGGCCGGCCAAGCCCGCGGCGATCTGGCCGCCACGCATTATCATGCCGACTATGTACAGCCGAGCTGGGCTAGCCAAATGCAGCGCCTAGGTCAGATTGGTCGCCACATCTTTTTTGCTGACCGATCCAAAGCGGCCTCAAAAACAGCCGGGCCAGTCGGCGCACAGAGCGGCCAGACCGCTTATTTTGTTAATCGGTTTGGACCGCGCGCGGCCGATCCGCTTGGTCCGCGCGCAGCGCCTGGCCTTGGCTAGCCGCGCTCCCAATAGCCCCATAAAATGAGCACCAACAATTTTCGCGCCTAGGTGTAGCTATCAATATCGTTATTTAATTGAAATGGTTTTGAAAATTTCCCCTCATTCCGATAGACCTATTCATTAATCTATATTAACCAAAATTCAAATTTAAGAATCTTAAAGAATTCTAAACATTAACTTTTGATTGACCTGCGTAAACACTATCAAACAATATCTATCGTTACTGAAACTTGTTTGCAAATCCGCATTGACAGGTAAAAAATCAAACACTACCCTACAGTGTCCTTGGGTGCAGCTGTGGTCGTCAGAGTGGCGGATCACGATCTGTGACCGCTATGGCGTCAAACTTGGCTCTCTAAATGGACCTCTAAGGGGATTACCAAAATGAACATGAAGAAGATTTTGCTGGCCGGCATTGCGCTCGGCTCGCTCGCAGCCACCGCTGCCAATGCAACCACTTGGAACGGCAATGTCGTCCGCGTATCTGGCATTAATTTGGCCCAGGGTGCCGTCCTCGCGACGAACCCGCGCGTGACCTATTCAAACCAGCTCGACCTCAGCGTCGCAGCCAATCGCGACCTCCAGGGCTCGCCAGCCTTTACGGTCGCTCAGCTTGGTACCTTCTGGGACTCCACGACCGCGGCCAAGTCGCCCAACCTGTTTGAGGCCATTGTGAACCCCGGTACGTTTGGCTTCCTGCGGTCCGATTTTCCGGTCGGCAATACCAGCACCAATACCTATCAGTTTACCTTTGCCTTGGGCGGCGACGGCACCCCTGCCTTTGCCTCGGCGGTTACCGGCGCCAACTTCACCGTCCTCGGTGGCGTAGCGACTGAGTGCGCCGTCTCCGCTCCGCAGGTTGTCTTGGGCGGCGGTCAGGGTGCGCAGTCGGTGACGGTTAATGTCACCATCAATAATGCTGGACCCAATGGCTGTAATGCCACCAATGCTCCAAATGGCTTGCGTTTGTCTTGGAATGCAACCTCTCGCCCCTGGACCTTGGGCGGCACGATCCCTGCGCCCACCACATTTACGCCGGGCACAGCAACCATGACCGCGACCATTCTGAAGCGTAACGAAGGCACGCTTCTATTTGAACCCTATGCCGGCGGTGACGCCATTACGGCCATCCTCGCCTCGCCTGCAAGTCTTGCGGACATCGCTGTTTCAGCCCTGTACCCGGCCCCGATTGCACCAACCGCTTTTGCAACAATCAATCCAACGGCAGGGTTTAATAACTTTACCTCCCTGCTCTCCACCACCGGCTATGACAGCACCATCGGCAATGTGAAGGTGGCCTATCTTGCTGAAACGGCCGCCAACTTCCCAACGGCTTCCAATGGCTTGCCGGCTACCACCACCGGTGTCCAAAGCGGTACGCTCACCACCTTTATGGGCGTAAACGGTCAGGCTCGGGTCAATATCCTAGCCGACTTGACCTTTACCAATAGCGGCTCCTTTGCCGCCTACCGCCCAGCCGTTGCTGGCGTCACCATGGCAGCGGCCCCGACCGGTGCCAATCTGAACATACTGACGGGCGTGTCGACCACGGACTCGCTCGCTGGTCTGGCTGCCACCAATATCACTGTGGCCACGGTCGCATTGAACAATATCCAGGTGACAACACCGCAATCCATAACCCTAGCGGCTCGGTTGCGGCCTGTTGCGACGGCCACCTATCTAACCTCGAGCCCAGCGCTCTCGGGCACTCTGGAAACCATTGGTCAGCAGGGGGCATTTGTCGACGCCCCATGGATCAGCGGTAGTGTGGCAGCCTTCCCGTCCATTATTCGCATGACCAATAATGGTACGACGGCGACCGGGGCGATCAGCCTGACCTTGTCGAGCGTGGTTGATGGCGTTGCGGGTACACCGCGCACCTGTACCTCGACCGGCGGAACCAATGTGGGCGCCTTGCCGGCTTTGGCGGGTATTGCGCCTGGCGGGGAACTGCTTGTGGATACGGCGGCTGTGACGACCTGCTTCGGTAACTTCCGTCGCGGTGACCTGCGGATCACCTTTGTGGGCGGTTCCGACAATGTCGCGATCAAGCAACGCATCCTCAGTGGCGGCGTCGCGGCTGAATCGTCGCTGGGTTATGTCGCCGACGGTGGCAAGACCGCTCAATAGTCCGAACCGATCTCTCGGAACGGAGAAGAGGGGGGAGCGATCCCCCCTCTTTTTTGTGTGGCCTAATACCCGCGGCCGATCTTTTAAGGTATTTTAAAATTCACTATCTCAGATTATAATTCGGCCATGTCCAAAATACGCCTAGGCAATCTGCTAGTGACCCGGGGCCTGTGCGATCCCAAGGACCTGATCGCTGCGCTTGACGTCCAGGCCGCAGTCGGCGGACGTCTTGGCATGATCCTGGTGCGCCTGGGCGCCCTGTCCGAGGCGGACCTGCTCGCGATCTTGTCTGAACAATTGGCCATGCCCATCCAGTCGCGCGATGACATGCCGACACCGCAACAGATTCAGGCCTTTATCGACGAGACCCAAACCCAGGCCAGCTGGTGGGCAGATCAAGAAGCCCTGGTTTGGAGGTGCCCGGATCTGGCCAATGGTGTGGTCTGCGCTGCGGTCGATCCCTTGACGCCGGTCTTGCGCAACATTTTGGAACAGGCCGTAGCCGAGCCGGTGCATTGGCGTCTGTGTTCTCGCGCCCTGGTCTCGGCGGCCATGGATGATCTGGATCATCCCAACCTATTGGCGGCCAATCCAATGGCCTCTGACGCAGCGCACCTGCGCGAACTGGCCGAAGAAGCGCCGGTCATTGATTTCGTAAATGCGGTGTTTGCCGAAAGCCTGCAAAGGCGGGCTTCGGATATCCATGTTGAACCGTTCGAGGACCGTTTCAGCATCCGTATGCGGGTCGATGGCATATTACAGACTGTCCGTACCGGCCCGCGCACCGGGTTTGATGCGGTCTGTTCAAGGTTAAAACTCTTGTCCGGTATGGATATTGGCGAACGGCGTCTGCCGCAAGATGGTCGCCAAACCATTCGCATATCCGGCCAGGACGTCGACCTTCGTGTTTCAACCCTGCCTGCGGCCTGGGGCGAATCCCTGGTCATGCGCCTGCTGGGCAAGACCAGCCGAATCCCTGAACTCACCGAACTGGGCCTGCCCCAGGCCGATGCCGATGGCCTGGCCCGTCTGGTCGAACAGCCCAATGGCATTGTGCTGGTCACCGGCCCGACCGGTTCGGGCAAGACCACCACCATTTATCGCCTTTTGACTGGCCTCAATGATGGTCTGCGCAAGATTGTCACGGTCGAGGACCCCGTCGAATTTGACCTGCCCGGCGTTGTCCAGGTACATGTGCGCAGTGATATTGGCTTGAGTTTTGCTGCAGGCCTGCGCTCGATTCTGCGCCAAGATCCCGATGTGATCATGGTCGGCGAAATCCGCGACCCTGAAACCGCCCGCATAGCCGTACAGGCGGCCTTGACTGGCCATATGGTGATCTCAACCGTCCATACCAATTCGGCGATCGCGGCTGTGTCACGTCTGCTCGACCTAGAGGTTGAGAACTATTTGCTGGCCGATGTCTTGCGCGGACTGGTCGGCCAAAGATTGGTGCGAAAATTGTGCCCGCATTGTGCCAAGGACGACCCGGGCTATGCCGGGCTTGAATTTGCCCCTGCCGCCCTCAAGGCCCGCCTCGCCGCCCTGCCGCCAAGGTTTAAGCGGGCTGTGGGTTGCACGGCCTGTTCCGGATCAGGCTATCTTGGCCGTCTTGGCCTTTACGAAATCGCCCAGTTTACACCCGAATTGGCCGCATCAGTACGCCATCGCGCCTCTGAGGCCGACCTGACCCGCATGGCGATCGATCGCGGCTTTGTTGGCATGTTTGAAGATGGCGCGCATAAGGCCGCGCTTGGCTTGACCACCATGGCCGAGGTCTACCGCGTCATCGGCGTGCCAGAGCATGAGGCTAAATTGGCCCAGCCCACCTATAATCGGGCCGCGTCCTAATGGCGACGCTCGATCGCCTAGACCGGGTGTTTGTCTATCGCGCCATCGATTCGGCAGGTCGCCGCATTCATGATCAACTTATCGCCCCCGATGCCCGCGCCGCCTTGCGCAGTCTGAATAGCAAGGGCCTGACCCCCCTATCCCTGAGCGAAAAGCCCGCCGCCAAATCCGATATCAAGGCCGGCGAAATTAGCTTTACCGATCGGGTCACGGTCCTGCGCCAAATGGCGCTGATGGTGGAGGCAGGCGTTGGCCTGTTAGAGGCTATTGATACGGTTTCGATGGGTATTGCCGCCGCCGCAACCCAGGCCCAGTTTGAACAATTGGCCAAGGCCTTGAAGCGCGGCGAGACCTTTGCCCGCGCCATGGAAACCCAAGCACCCGGCTTTCCATTTTATGTCTATGCCATGATCCGCGTCGGCGAGGCGACGGGCCAGCTCGATCTCGTCCTGCGCGACGCCGCCGAGCAAATGGCCTATGAGGACCGCTTGAGGCGCGAATTTGCCAATGCCTTGACCTATCCGGCCTTTCTCGCCAGTGCGGGCCTATTGGCGGTCTTGTTCATCTTTACAGCGGTTGTGCCGCGGTTTGCCGCCATGATCGGCGACAAACGCGACAAGATGCCGTTGATATCCCGCTGGGTCATCGATACGGGCGAGTTTGCCAGCCATAATTTGCCGCTTCTATTGGTTGGCCTTATTGGCCTGGGCATGGCGATTGTGGCTATGGTCAATCATCCTGGCCTAAGGCAGCGCGCCTATCAGGCCGGCCATGGTCTGCCCCTCATCAGTGACTTGCTAAGGTATCGCGAAATAACCACCTGGTCGCGCCTGACCGGGTTTGCGCTTCGCAATGGCGTGGGCCTGCTGGAAGCCTCTGATCTTGCGCGACAAGCTACACCCGATGGCAAGCTACGCCGAGGCCTCGAACAGTTTGAGCGCGATATCAGGGCGGGCATTGCCGTGGACCAGTCGCTTGGCCGTCACACCCAATTGACCTCTATGGATCTTAGCCTCTTGAGAGTCGGTCAACGCTCAGGCGCCCTTGGCAAGATGTTTGATTTCCTGGCTGATGGTTATGACGCTAAATTAACTGATGCACTCAAACGTCTGACAGCCTTAATCGAACCGCTCGCTATTGGCATGGTGTCTATACTGGTCGGCATTGTCGCCCTGTCCCTGGTTTTGGCCCTGTCGAGTGTTTATGACTCTGTTATCTGAGCCGAATGCGGTTGCGGTCATGACCAGCCTCATCACGGCCATTGTGGCCACCTGGGTGCCGCAAAACCTGCTTGGTGTGCTTGATCTAACGGCCAGCAAGGCCTGGCGGCTTGGGATCTGGACTGGCATGCTTGGGGCGGCCGGCTTGGTCCAAGCCCTGTTCAATCCCATAAATCCTTGGCTGGCCGCGGCCTTGAGCCTTTTGGTTACCGCCTGTGTCGCGGTTGCCTTTTACGATGCCGCCTTTCTATTAATCCCCAATGTCTTGACGCTTGGGATCGCCCTTGCGGCCCTACTGTTTTGGCGCGCGGGTATGGCCACGCCTTCCCTTTGGGGCGCGGCCCTGTGCGGGGGCCTGTTGGCGGCGGTGGCCTGGGCATGGCAACAGGCCAAGGGGGCGGACGGTCTTGGTCAAGGCGATATAAAGCTTGCCGCGGCATTTGGCCTGGTGCTCGGAATACAGGCGGGGATTTGGATGGTGGCCGCGGCCGCCAGCAGCGGCGCCCTATGGGCCATTCTCATCTCGCGGCTAAACTCCGCCCGCGAAGTGCCCCTGATCCCCTTTGGCCTATTTCTCGCCCTAGCCGGCGGCGGCCTAGCCCTTGCGAGGGCCTTGTGAGGCGCGGCCGAGCGGGCTTTAGCGTGGTTGAAGCCGTTGTCGCCATGGCGATTGCCGCGATTGGTTTAACGGCGATCTTGAGCCTGCAACATCAGCTGGCTGTGTCCCAGGCGCGCAATGAGGCCAAGCTTCACAATCTGGCCCTAAGGCGCGCGGCCTTGACCCTGATCCGGGATATCAACCCCATGGCCCAGGCCTCGGGCCAGATGAGGATTGCCCCGGGCCTGACCGTCTCCTGGACATCGCGCACAATCATGCCACCGGTTCGCGGCATCGGGTTTGGCGATCGCAACAGTGCCTATATGGTTGCGCTTTATGAACTCACCGTGATCACGGTCGATAATCAACAAGCCGTCCTTGATCAGTTCAGGGTCGAGCGCCTGGGCTGGCAGCGCCTCGAGACTTTTTCCCCTTTTTGACCGGCGATTTTACGCGGCCCAATCCGGCGACAGGCGGCCTTGCCGGCGGCAGATTGAGGCCAAGATTAAGGCCGGTACTAATGCCTGTCAGCGTATAGGAGCCGCCGCGTCCAACCCTTAGGGCCCGATTGATTTCGCCCGACATCTGATCGGCTAGCACGGCCATATCGTCGGCATCCCTAAGAATAAACGGCGTCACCAGCAAGACCAGCTCAGTCTTTGTGCCGTCCAGTGTGTCGGTTCGAAAGGCATTGCCAGCCAGGGGCAGGTCTTTCAAAATTGGAATACCCTGGTTGGACTTGCTGAAATTATCGTCCATGAGACCACCCATGACATGGGTGGCGCCATCGACCAGGGAGACCTTGGTGCTTAGGCTGCGATTAAGGATGGACGGGCTTGAAATGGCACCACTCGTCGCCCCGGCCTGTTTGGAAATCTCCTGAGAAATCTCCAAATCAATGCGATTATTACCATAAACAGTCGGCTTAATGCCTAATATGACGCCGGTTTGGCGATATTGCACCGATTGCAAAATCTGGGTGCCGCCAGACAATTGCAGATTGGATGCCGCCTGAGAGGTGATGATGGGAATATCTGTCCCGACCTGTATGCGAGCCGACTCGCCGCTCTTTGTGGTTAGTCGCGGCCGAGAGATGATGTTGACCTTGTTGTTTGAGGCAAAGGCATTGAAGGCCGCCCTTAGGTCTGGGCTGACGTAATTGGCGCCGATTCCCGCCCCAGCAAGACCCAGCTTACCCAAGGTTCCGCCTGAAAAATTCCCGCCCATGGCATTTTTTGTAAAGAACCATTCCAGGCCTAGACGCGTGGAGTCCGTCAAGGTCACCTCAGCAATCGTCACCTCAATCATG
>CANGEH010000006.1 GCA_947452665.1 Caulobacteraceae bacterium | reverse complement strand
GGACCCGGCAGGCCGGTCTTGACGTTGCAAAACGCGCAGGCCCGCGTGCAGGTATCGCCCATAATCATCATGGTGGCGTGTTTTTGGCTCCAGCACTCACCAATATTCGGACAGGCCGCTTCTTCACAAACCGTGACCAGGGCGTTGTCCTTCACGATCTGGCGAGTCTGGTTATAGCCGACAGAACCGGGCGCCTTGACCCTGAGCCAGTCAGGTTTGCGCAAGACCCCTGTTTCCGGGCGGTTGCGCTTTTCCGGGTGGCGCGCGGCACGGGCCGCATTTGTATCTATCAGCGTGACCATGCCCCCTAGATCGGACTTTGCGCGCCAATGATCAAGCCTTGTGACAAAATTACCCTTGGTAGAAGAGTAGCAAATACTTTCATGCAATGGCGTTTTGGCTGCGAGAATATGACGAAACTTTGTGAGTTTTGATTGTGTAACCGCTCAAATCGTTCCAAATTAGGCCTAAGATTGAACAAGATTAATAGGGAGGTGACGCCGTAATGCCCAGTGCTTACGACGCCATGTCGGGCCAGCGCCCGGTATTTGATGCTCTGATTGATGCCAAGGATCGCTTTGGTGCCAACAAACTGATCCTCGAAGATCAAGATCGCAACCCCCTTAGCTATACTGGCCTGATCCGCGGGGCGTTTGCGCTTGGTCGCAAGATTGCCGCTATGACACAACCGGGTGAGCGGGTTGGGCTATTATTGCCGTCAGGATCGGCTGTGGTGGTCACCTTCTTTGCCCTGCATGCGTTTGGCCGGGTGCCGACCATGCTCAATTTCACCTCGGGGATTCGCAATCTCAAGGCCGCCGTCAAGGTGGCTGGGGTCAAGCATGTCCTGACCGCGCACCGGTTTATTGAGCAGGGCAAGCTAGAAGACCTGGTCGATGCCTTTGATGGATTGGCTAAGGTGAGCTATCTGGAAGATGTTCGCGCCAGCCTTGGCCTTGCTGACAAGGTTTTTGCGGCAGCGGCGGGTGCCCTGCCCCGGGCTTTCCGCACCAAGACCAAGCCGAGCGACGAGGGCGTTGTTCTGTTTACCTCGGGCAGTTTTGGTGCGCCGCGCGGCGTCGTCCTGACCCAGGCCAATCTGGTGACCAATGTGCGTCAGGTCGCCGCCCATATTGATCTCGACCCGTCCTGGGTATTTTTTAACCCCCTGCCGACCTTTCACTGTTTTGGCCTGACCGCGGGCGTGCTCTTGCCGATCTTGAGCGGCATGAAGGCGTTTGAGTATCCGTCGCCTCTGCACGTCAAACAGATCCCAGAATTGATCCGCGATACCGGGGCCAGTGTTCTGCTCGCGACGGATACCTTTATCAATCAATATGCCCGCTCGGCTGAGCCCGGCGATTTGTCGGGTCTGGAATTTGTGGTTTGCGGCGCTGAAAAAGTGCGCGACGAGACCCATAACCTGATCCATGAGCGGTTCGGCCCTGTGCCCCTGCTCGAAGGCTATGGCGCAACCGAAGCGGCCCCTGTGATTGCGGTCAATAAGCCGACCATGAACAAGCGCGGCACGGTCGGCGCCCTTTTGCCTGGCATTGAGACCAAGATTGTGCCGGTTGAAGGCATACCGACCGGCGGGCGTCTGTTTGTCCGCGGGGCCAATGTCATGGCTGGTTATCTGGACGAAAACGGCGTGGTTGAGCCCCTGGCCGATGGCTGGCACGATACGGGCGATGTGGTCGAGCTAGACAGTGACGGCTGGATCAAGATCCTTGGCCGGGTCAAGCGCTTTGCCAAGATCGGCGGCGAAATGGTGTCCTTGACAGCGGCCGAGGATCTGGCCTCGCACATCTGGCCAGACTCGCGCCATGCCGTAATCGCCATGCCCGATCCACGCAAGGGTGAGCGCCTGGTGCTGATTACCGACCATTTAGGGGCAAAGGTTGCGCCTCTGGTCGCCCATGCCCAGACCATTGGCGCGTCAGAAATCTCTGTGCCGCGCAAGATCATGCATGTGACCGAGGTGCCTGTGCTGGGCACGGGCAAGACCGACTATGTCACCATCCAGCGCATGGCCGAAATAGACCACAAGGCCGCCTAGGCATCCACCCCGTGCCGGGCGCGAAAGTCCCGGCGAAAGGCCTCAAACTGACCCGCCGCAATGGCGCTGCGCATGGCGGCGGTCAGGGCCTGAAAAAAGGCGATATTGTGCCAAGACAGCAGGATCTGGCCCAAGATCTCCTCGGATTTGACCAGATGATGCAGATAGGCCTTGGAATAGTCGCGGCTGGCAGGGCAGTCACTGGTCGCGTCTAGCGGCGTTTCATCCTCGGCAAACCGCGCGTTTTTGAGGGCGAGTGGGCCCTCCCAGGTCCAGGCCTGACCATGGCGGCCCGACCGTGTGGGCAAGACACAGTCAAACATGTCGACGCCCCTAGCCACCGCCTCGACCAGATCGATCGGCTTGCCAACACCCATCAGATAGCGGGGTCGGTGCGCGGGCAGGAGCGGCGCACAAAAGTCGAGCGTGTCGCACATGGCCTGATGGCCCTCGCCGACCGCGAGGCCGCCAATCGCATAGCCGTCAAAGCCGGTCTCGATCAGGCGCTCAGATGATTCTCGGCGCAGGGCCTCAAAGGTTGACCCCTGCTGGATGCCAAACAGGGCCTGGTGTTCGCGCGCACCAAACGCCGCCTTGGATCGGTCGCCCCATCGCGCGGAAAGCCGCATGGCGCTTGCCGCCCGCGCCTCTTCGGCTGGATAGGACACGCACTCATCGAGCTGCATGATGATGTCTGAGCCAATGCGGTCGGCCTGAATTTCAATACTGCGTTCGGGCGTCAATATGTGCTTTGAGCCATCAATATGGCTGCGAAAGGCGACCGCCTCTTCGGTAACCTTGGAAATGCCCGACAGGGACATGACCTGAAAGCCGCCAGAATCGGTCAAGATCGGCCCTTTCCAGCCCATAAACTTATGCAAGCCGCCCAACCTTTGTAGCCGCTCAGGCCCCGGCCGCAGCATCAGGTGATAAGTATTGCCAAGAATGATATCGGCGCCGGTCTGGGCGACCATATCTACGCTTAAGGCCTTGACCGTACCGGCCGTGCCGACGGGCATAAAGGCGGGCGTGCGAATATCGCCGCGTGCGGTTTTCAGCACGCCCGTGCGCGCTGCGCCGTCGGTTGCTTGAATATCAAAAGGAAACTCTGCCATCAGGCGGCCCGAAATAGCAGGGATGAGTCCCCATAGGAATAGAAACGATAACCAGAGCTTATCGCATGGGCATAGGCGGTCTTCATCTGGGCCGGGCCTGCAAAGGCGCTGACCAACATGAACAGGGTCGATTTGGGCAGATGAAAATTGGTCATCAGCGCGTCAGCAGCGCGAAATTGATAGCCCGGCGTGATAAATATGGCCGTATCGCCGCGATAGGGGAGAATCTGGCCCTCTTGATCGGTCGCACTTTCCAGCAGGCGAAGGCTGGTCGTGCCGACGCAAATAATCCGCCCGCCGGCCGCATGGACAGCGTTTAGGGCCCCCGCGGTCTCTTCAGAGACCTCGCCAAATTCGGCATGCATCTTGTGCTCGGACACGTCATCGGTCTTGACCGGCAAAAAGGTTCCGGCCCCGACATGTAGGGTGACAAAATGCAGGCCAATGCCGCGCGCTTTCAGGGCCTCAAGCAGGGCGGACGTGAAATGCAGGCCCGCGGTCGGGGCGGCGACCGAGCCATCCAGCCGGGCATAGACGGTCTGGTAATCGGTGCGATCGCGGGCATCCTCGGCCCGTTTGGCGGCAATATAGGGCGGCAGAGGCATCAGGCCGATCTTGGCAATGGCGACATCAAGGTCTGGCCCCGAGGCCTCAAAGGTTAGGCCAATCTCGCCGCCCTCACCCTTATAAGTGATCTCTGCAACCAGTTGTTCAGCCGCATTGGCGCGGTCGTGTTGCGGGCCAAATACGATCTGGTCGCCGCATTTGAGCCGCTTTCCTGGCCGCATAAAGGCGCTCCAGCTATTGGCCGCTAGGCGCTTGTGCAAGGTCGCCTCGACCGGCACGGCCAACTCGCCGCGCAGGCGGGTGCCAAACAGGCGGGCGGGAATGACGCGGGTATCGTTGAAAACAAGCGCGTCGCCGGGCTGTAAAAACTGCGGCAGATCGGCGACGGTGTGATCGGACAGGGCTTGGCCCTGTCGCACGACCAAGAGCTTGGCCGCGCTTCTGGGCTCTGCCGGGCGCAGGGCAATGTTTGCGTCCGGCAGATCAAAGTCAAAATCGGAAAGTTTCAAGCTCAGCCTTGAACATCAGCGGCGACACGCGCCGTGACGATCTTGCCGGGACTGCGCGGCGGCTCACCCTTTGGCAGGGCATCGACATGGTCCATACCATCGGAAACCACGCCCCAGACCGTGTATTGGTTATCTAGGAAGGTGGCATCGTCAAAGCAGATAAAGAACTGGCTATTGGCCGAGTTTGGGGCCGAGGTGCGGGCCATGGAGCAAACGCCGCGCAGATGCGGCTCCTTGCTAAATTCAGCCTGCAGATTGGGCTTGGACGAGCCACCGCCGCCCGTGCTGGTTGGATCGCCGCCCTGGGCCATAAAGCCGGGAATGACGCGGTGGAAGACCACACCGTCATAAAACCCTTCGCGGGCCAATTCCTTGATCCGCGCCACATGGCCGGGGGCTAGGTCGGGGCGCAGGTCAATCGTGACCACACCGGTTTCAAGGGTCAAGAGCAGGGTGTTTTCGAGATCGGCAGCCATGGGGTATCCATTCTGGCAAAAGGGTGTACGGGTCAGGATCGGAGGCCTTGCCGCCCACCCTCTAATCGATTGTCCTCACAGGCGCCTTGACGACCTGCAAAAGCTTGTTCGGCTTCTAGCGAACCTGAGCCGGAAGCTCTAGATCACAAACCGAAAAATCAGCACCTTTTTGTGCCTTCATGCGCTCGGCCATGGCGACGAAATAGGCTGTCGCGACATTCAGGACCTGGACCTTGGGCCGGTCTGGCGCCGGGATATCGGCTAGGACCTGAACCTTAGTCATTATATCGGGATCCACGACCGGCTCGCCGACCTTAATGGCCCGTACGACGGCCAAGCCCGAGACCACACGGCCAAGGGCGGTATAGCGCTTGTCCAGGGCTGGATAGGCCTGACGCATCAAGAAGAACTGGCTATTGGCAGAATTGGGATCGTCCCCCCGCGCCATGCCCAAGACGCCCGGACAAAACAGGCCCCAACCGCCGGCCTTGCCATCGGCCGTCATCATCATGATATCGTCGGGCTGGGTGGCAATGGGGATGGAACCCATAAAGCCAAGCTCTGCGCCGGCTGGCTTATTGACCCGGGTAAACCCATCCTCTGCGCTGCGGCGGAAGGTAAATTCAGCGGTGAGGTTGGGCTTGGTCGAGCCGCCCTCGCCCGTGCCGAGCGGATCACCGGTCTGGGCCATAAAGGTGTCAATCACGCGGTGAAATTTCAGGCCATTATAAAAGCCTTCGCGGGTCAGTTCCTTGATGCGTTGCACATGCGTAGGCGCAAGCTTGGGGGCCAGCTCGACAATCACCCGCCCCTTGCTGGTATCAATCACCAGCGTGTTTTCAGCATCGACGCTGCGCCAGTCTGAGGCGACGGGGGCTGGAGGGCTGGCATTGGCAGGCTTGGCCGCATGGGCAAGAGACAGGCTGGTCACAGCAAACAGGGCTGTTAGGGCAACGAGGCGCATGCGGATGTATTCCTGAGTTGAAACTAGCGCAGCGCGACTGCGCCTTAGGGGCGATTATACTTTGCCAGTAAAATCTTGGCCATGGTTGGGCTGACAAAACTTCTGATGTCGCCGCCCAGCTTGGCGATCTCCTTAACCAGCCTTGATGCCACGGCTTGATGCCTTGGGTCTGCCATCAAAAATACGGTCTCAATATCGCGATTGAGTTGTTGGTTCATGGCGGTCATTTGGAATTCGTATTCAAAATCAGCCACGGCTCGCAGGCCGCGCACAATCATCTGGGCCCCGACCTCTTGGGCAAAGTGCATCAAAAGGCCTTCAAACGGCATGACAATGATTTCAGCATGCGTGGTGAAGGGCTTGGTTTCTTCCAGCACCATGGCACAGCGTTCTTCGAGCGTGAATAAGGGCCCCTTGTCCCCATTGATGGCCACACCGATGACTAGCTTATCGACCAGCTTGACCGCCCGGCCGATAATATCCAGATGCCCATTGGTCATGGGGTCAAAGGTGCCAGGATAGAGTCCGACCCGTTTCATGATCCCTGTAATCCCCCTATTGCCCAAGCCTGAAGCGACTTTGCGCGTCTTATGGCCTAGGCTTCAACCCCACCTTCAGGGTCGTCCATATCGTCGTCTGTATCGGACTTATCGCCTTCGGTCTCGGCTAAACGTTCCACAGACACCACCCGCTCGCCTTCTGCGGTGCGGAAAATGGTCACGCCTTGGGTATTTCGGGCCGCAATACGGATTTCGCCCACAGGGCAGCGGATCAATTGGCCCTGATCGGTGACCAAGACAAGCTCATCACCATCCTCAACCGGGAAGGAGGCCACCACCTTGCCGCCGCGCTTGGACAGGTCATGTGCGACCAGACCCTTGCCGCCGCGCCCCGTGACCCGGTACTCAAACGAGGAGGTGCGCTTACCAAAACCAGAATCGCTAATGGTCAGGATGAATTGCTCCTGAGCCCCAAGGGCGCTGATCTGTTCTAGGCTCAAGGTTGCTTCACCCTCTTCGCCGGGCACGATTTCAGCCTCACTGTCTTCGACAATCACCGTATCAGCCTCGTCTAGGCTTTCGCCGGTCGCGGCGCGCATGGCCTTGGCATGACGCAGATAGGCCCGCTGTTCGGCGGCGGTTATGCCCAGATGGTGCAATATGGCCATGGAGATGACGTTATCTTCGGCACCGAGGCGAATGCCGCGCACGCCCGTCGATTCCCGCCCAGCAAACACCCGTACCTCATCGACGCCAAAGCGGATGCATTGGCCAAGCGCCGTGGTTAGCAAGACATCATTTTGGATGGTGCACAGCCCGACACCGACAATACCATCGCCAGCATCGAGCTTCATGGCAATCTTGCCATTGCGATTGACCTGAACAAAGTCCGACAAGCGGTTACGGCGGATATTGCCCGAACGCGTGGCAAACATCACATCCAGAGCGCCCCACTGGGCCTCATCCTCTGGCAGCATCAAGATTGAGGTGATCGATTCCTCTGGCTCCAGCGGCAATAGATTGACAAAGGCCTTGCCGCGTGAGGACGGCAGACCCAATGGCAGGCGCCAAACCTTGAGCTTATAAACCTTGCCGGTAGAAGAGAAGAACAGCACCGGCGCATGGGTCGAGGCCGCAAATACGCGGGTCACCGCATCCTCGCTCTTGGTCGCCATGCCCGAGCGACCCTTGCCGCCGCGGCGTTGGGTGCGATAGGTGGCCAGGGGCGTGCGCTTGACATAGCCGCCATGGGTGACGGTGATGATCATGTCCTCGCGCGGGATGAGGTCTTCATCCTCCATGTCCGCATCACCCTCGACAATGGCGGTACGGCGCGGAATGGCAAAGGCGTCGCGCACAGCCACCAGTTCCTCGCGGACGATCGCCATGATCTTGTCGCGCGAGGCTAGGATTTCCAGATAACCGGCAATGGCCTCGGCCAGGGTGCCGGCCTCTTCAAAGATTTCGTCGCGGCCAAGACCGGTTAGGCGTGACAAGGTCAGGGCCAGGATGGCGCGGGACTGCTCGTCGGTCAGGCGCACGCCGGCGCCGCCATCCTCAAGCGCCACCACAAGCGTGCGCGGATCGGCGATCAGCGCGATCAAGGGGTTCATATCGCCGGCGGGCCAGGCCTTGCCCACCAAACGCTCACGCGCCTCGGCCGGGTCCTTGGACGAGCGGATGATATGGATCACCTCGTCAATATTGGCCACGGCAATGGCCAGACCGACCAGCACATGGCCACGATCACGGGCCTTGGACAGTTCAAACTTGGTGCGGCGAACCACGACCTCTTCGCGGAACTCGACAAAACAGTCGATCAGACGGCGCAGACCCATTTGTTCGGGCCGCCCCCGGTCCAGGGCCAACATATTGACCCCAAAAGAGCTTTGCAGCGGCGTATAGCGATAAAGCTGGTTGAGGATAACCTCGGCAGAGGCGTCGCGCTTAAGCTCGACCACGACCCGCATGCCCTGGCGATCGCTTTCGTCGCGAATGTCTGACACGCCTTCAATCCGCTTTTCACGGACCAGATCGGCAATCCGCTCAACCAGATTGGCCTTGTTCACCTGATAGGGAATGGCGGTAATGATGATGGCTTCGCGGTTGCCGCGCGCCTCTTCGACCGTGGCCACGCCGCGCATGATTACAGAGCCTCGGCCCGTCATCAGGGCATCGCGCGCGCCGGTTCTGCCAATAATCTCGCCGCCGGTTGGAAAGTCTGGGCCGGGTACGATTTCTAGCAACTCATCCAGCGGAATGGCTGGATTATCGATCACAGCCAGGCACGCATCAACAATCTCGCCCAGATTATGCGGCGGAATATTGGTGGCCATACCCACCGCAATACCCCCTGCCCCATTGACCAATAGGTTGGGAATGCGCGCAGGCAGAACTATGGGTTCGTGTTCGGAGCCGTCATAATTGGGCTGGAAATCAACCGTGCCCTTATCCAGATCGGCGAGCAAGGCCTCTGCGGTCTTGTGCATACGCACTTCGGTATAGCGCATGGCCGCAGGCATATCGCCATCAACCGAGCCGAAATTGCCCTGACCATCGATCAGGACCAGCCCCATGGAGAAGGACTGGGCCATGCGGACCATCGCGTGATAGACGGCCGTGTCCCCGTGCGGGTGATACTTACCAATCACATCCCCGACCACGCGCGCTGATTTGCGATAGGCACCGCTGGGCCCATAGCCTTGTTCATGCATGGAAAACAGGATGCGCCTATGCACCGGCTTGAGGCCGTCACGGGCATCCGGCAGGGCACGGCTGACAATTACGCTCATCGCATAATCGAGATAAGAGCGCTTGAGCTCATCTTCGATATTGATCAGCGCCACCCCGCCACGGCGGGAGTCCTCGGGAGAATTGATCGTTTCGTCAGACACTGATTTGCACGAACTTTACGATGGGTGAATCGGGTGAATTTTCCGCAGATTTATATCTAGCACCCCCAGCGCTGCGGCGCAAAAAAGGAGCGAGCCTAATGCGTATTTCCTTAATCGGTTTAAGTCTGGGCCTGATAATATGTTCCAGTGCGGGTGCGCAAATGCCCGATATGGCGCCAATGCCCATGGCCTCGCCCATGACCACCACGATCAAGACCCCGGGTGGCAGCGCAATTGGCACCTTGACCCTGACCGGTATCGCCTCTGGCGTTCTGTTTCAGATCGATATTGCGACCGGGCTGACGCCGGGCTGGCACGGCATGCATTTTCACCAGACGGGCGACTGCTCAGACGCCAAGTTCATGACCACGGGCGGGCATATGAACCCTGTGCAAGCCAAGAAGGCGCATGGCTTTCTCAATCCGGCTGGTCCCGATCTGGGCGATCTGATCAATCTCTATGTGGCCGCTGACGGCTCGGCCCATGCCCAAGGCTATACGGCGCGCGTTAGGCTTGAGCCGGGCACCGGTTTGCCAGACCAGGTTTTGCGCGATGGCGATGGCTCGGCCCTGGTCATCCATGCCAATCCAGACGATTTCATGACCCAGCCCATAGGCGGCTCAGGCGCACGGATTGCCTGCGCCGTGATCAAGTAGGTCCTTGATTGCGTGCTTCGGCCTTGGCAAGGCGCCGCTCGGCCAAGGCCACCAGGGCCACACCCGCCAAGGTCGCCGCACCGCCCATGGCCACCTGCCAGGTTATGATCTCGCCCATAAAGGCCACACTGATCGCGGCCGAAACCAGAGGCGTCATTAAGAAATAGGGCATGATGCGGCCCGGCTCACGCCTCTGGACCAGCCAGAACATAATGGCTGTGGCCCCGACGGTGGACAAGACGGCGGCCCAGAACACACACACCCAAACCATAAGGGGGGCTGCGACGACGGCCGGGCCGATGTTTTTTTCAGTCGCAAAGGCCACGCCCAGCATTAGAGGGGCGGACAGGGCAGCCGTCAGGCCCTGTAATTTAAAGGCCTTAATGCTTGGCACCTGACGCACCAATATGGTCCCAAGCGCCCAGGCAATGCTGGCGGCCACGCCAATCAAGATGCCGGGAATATCGCCCTGTGCGCCTGGCGACAGGGTCATCCAGGCAATGCCGCCAAAGGCAATCACCAGGCCCAAAAGCTGTATGCCCACCATGACCTCGCCCAGGATCAACCAGGCAAACAAGGCTGTGAACGGCACCCATAGCTGTAAGGACACGATATAGGCGCTGAGCGAATGCACCATCGAAAAGCCAAGATAGATCAGACCCGCATTCAAAGGACCGATCAGCACCAGGATTAGCAAGAGGCGCTTTGGGTCTGGAAAGGGCGGCTTGATGAACCCAATAAGAAACACCAAGGCTACACTAAACCGCAGCCCCCCCGCAAAAATGGGCGGGATATAGTGGGTCAGATATTTGGCAGCGATATTGTTGATGCCCCAAACCAGAACAATCCCAACAATCGCGGCCCATTCCAAGGGTAGCAGGGGCGAACCCGCAGCAGGTTTACCCACGCTTTTGGCTCCTAGAAGGGAATTTCGTCATCCAGGTCGGCCGAGAAGTTCTCGCTGGGACCTGACGGTTGGGTCGCACGGCCCGATGGCGCATAGCCGCCGCCGGAATAGCCGTCATCGCTGCTGGCCTCACTGCCGCCGCCCTTGCCGTCCAGCATGGTCAGCTCGCCGCGGTATTTCTGCAAGATCACCTCGGTCGAATACTTTTCTGCGCCCGACTGATCGGTCCATTTGCGGGTCTGGAGCGAGCCTTCGAGATAGACCTTGGCGCCCTTGCGCAGATAGTTTTCGGCAATCTTGACCAGATTGTCGTTAAAGATCACGACCCGGTGCCATTCGGTCTTTTCCTTGCGCTCGCCCGAAGACTTGTCGCGCCAGGTTTCTGAGGTGGCAATGGTCAGGTTTGCGACCTTGTCACCCGAATTCAGCGTGCGGATTTCCGGATCCTTGCCCAGATTGCCAACTAAAATGACCTTATTAACACTGCCCGCCATGGGAGCCCCCGTTTGTTCGACGCCAGAGGCGCGGCCCCGGCATCATATGTTCTGGTTACGTTCACAATGACTCAAATTCGCCACTACTGCAATGGCATCTCGCCAATCTTGGCCAGGCGACCGTCCCCTGTGCGTACCAGCACCAGATAGCGATTCCCGTCATAGGTCTTGGCGGTAAACACACCTTCGGGCTGCAGGAACAGGTAATTGCCCTGATAAGCGCCCAGCATAGTTTTTTGGGCTAGGCCTAGACCGCGAAAGCGCAGCCGCATGGATTCAAGTTGCGCGGCGCAGACCTCAAGGCTGGCCTGGTTCTTGGCGAGCAGGTTGAACTTGATCGTGCCGTCGGACATGGGCACGGCGTGCCAGCATATCCCGGCCTGATCCGGGGCCTTTGGCGCCTTGCTACAGCCGCCAAGCGTTAGGGCAAGGCCGCCGAGGCAAACAGCGAACGTGATTGAAAAAGATGACGGCAATCTGGCCATGGCCTAACGCTCCGGACAGTTGGGAGAGACCTGGTCGATCAGACCATGATAGGTCTTGTTATCGCTCGATATCTCAACCTTGCCATTGATCGCCCGCAAGGCCTGTTCGCCAGTACGGCCAAACGCGGCGGTACCTGGCCGGTCACAGCGCGCGCTAAACAGCATTTGCGCACAGGCGGTCGGCGACAGGTTTTCGGCCAATTTGTGCCATTCGCCCTGCTCATAGGCCAGACATATCCCCTGCCCGGACTTGGCATTGCCCACAGCGCTGGTCGTCACCGTGGCCGCTGGCTCGGGTGTTGGCGGCGGCGGTGTAATGGCCTCCTCGGGTAAGGGCGTGACCACAGGTCCAGCCTGATCGGCCGCCGTCAAGGCACCATTGGCATCAAGCCCGACATCCAGAGCCTGGGTCGAGACCCCATTCTTTTTAGCGCATTCCGACAGGGTGCCTATGCCAATAAACTGGCCGCCCACAAAGCAGCGCAAAGGTTTGGTATTACTGGATGGCGCGTCATCAACCTGCCCCATCTCAACCACCAGACCGCCGCGCGAGGCCGGTGGCGGGGCAAGAGAGCCGTGATCAATCATCATTACCGCCACGGCAATGCCAATCCCGGCCAAAAGGGCCAGAACGCCGCCAGCGGCAAGCAAGAGTTTACGATTCTTGAACAGGACCATTTGCAATGGCTACGCTGACCGCATGGGAGTTTCAAGTCGAACTGATCAATTGTGCGTCGATCGCCTAACCGCCTCCGGTCAGTCGGTTTAGACCCGCCTGATAATTGGCGATCTGGGTCTTTAAATAGCTAGGAACCGTGCCGCCGGTCTGGGCGGATTTTGCCTTGGTCTGGGACTTTTCCTTCTCCACTGGATCGAGATTGGTCGCCAAGGTGCGATAGGCATTGCGCAGCACAACTGCTGCCCCGTTCAAGGAGTCCAAGGTCGCTTGGATCGCCTCCTTGGTGTCAAGCTTATAGTCCTTGTCAATATTGAGCCCGATTGTGTATTGGCGCACTGCCTTTTCATATTTGGTCGTGCGCATGAGACCCGCTGACATGCCCAGCGATTCCAGCGCATCCTGACCGGATGGGCCCGCCATCAGCTCGATCGTTTTTCGATCATCGGCGGGGGATATCCGCAATCGGCTCTGAGTGCCCTCGGTTATGACTTCGATCTTGGCGGCGGTTCCAGTGGCGCGCTTAACCTTCGCCGAAAGGGTTGCCAGGGTTTCACTGGCCTCGATCGTTATGGTCGTAGGCTTTGCACCTTCCGCGGAACGAATCCTGAAGCTATCGCCCGGCCGAACAGAGGTGGCTGAACTCAATAGGGTTGAATCGGTATAGGCAATCTGCCCCGATGGAAGACCCAACCGGTCCAGAACCGAGGCACCGCCAGACGCGACGCTGATACTGGTTGGGCTGGCCGCGCCGTCCTTGGCGGTAAAGCGCCTGGACCAATCTTTTTGGCCGGTTTCGATGTTCAACTGAACAATAAAGCCATCCTTCGTGCCCTGCTTGGTTTGGTCGGGTATGTCCTCATTGGAGGTACCGGTCATCCAAACCTTGCCATCCGAAACGGTCATGGCGGTGGCATAATCATCGCCGCTGCCGCCCATAAAGGCGATCTTGTCATCCGTGCTGGCGGTTAAGCTTTTTGACAGGCTAAGGCCAAAGGCATCCATGCCCCCGCCTGCTGCATTGGTTATGCTCGCGCCTGAAAATCCGGCATTCCGCGTTGAGCCAACCAGCACCAATTGATCGCCCTTGAGCGCCATGCCCGCTATATCGCCGCCCTGGAGATCACCAAGGTCCCGACTGGCGGTCAGCAAAGCCGTTCCATCGGCCTGGATTTCAAACCGGCGCAGCACGGCATTTACGCCCTGTTTGGAGGCCACCAAGATCGCCTTGCCATCGGCAACCGTGGCGATCGCCTTATCGTCACCGCTGGTACCAAACTGGTTTGCAAACGTGTCGGTGACCTTGGTCGTGGTCTGGTCGACCATGCCGGTGGTGACCGCCTTGGTAATCGGATTAATCGTCTCGCCAAAAACCTGCTTGGTCGTTGTTTCCCAAGAATAGCCGCGCAAATAGCTGTCCCAACCGCCCAAATTGTTCGCGCCAGCAACAGCCCCCTTGGTACGGCCAGCGACATAGAGCGTATTATTGGCGCCAAAACTTACAGACTGGGCCTCGTCCTCACCGGTCGTTCCCCGCCGCCGGGTCCAAAGCTCTTCACCCGCATCATTAAAGACGGTGACGAAACTGTCGGTCACCTTGGGGTCAGCCCCTTTTCCGTTGGTTGTGTCGGTCGTCGCCGCCGTCTTGAGCGAATCGTTCAAGACGCCGTCCAATTGCCCCGTAACCGATCCGGCGATGGCGATCTTGCCGTCCGAGGATACGGCCATGCTCATGCCCTTGGCATCCTCGGCTGCGCCAAGTGTGCGCGTGAACACCAGTTTTCCGGCAGAATCATATTTCAAAAGCGCGACATCGGTTGCGCCCTTAAGGGTTTGCCCGCCAGTCTTGGCATTAACATTGGCCAATAGATAAACCGACCCATCGGCCGTGGTCTGGCTAGACACCACAGACGTGATCTCAGGCGCCAGCAGTTTTGAAAACACCCGGCCCTCAACATAATTGACCTCACCCAGACCCCGAAACGCATCAGGCGGGCTGTCATCGGTTGCGACGTCGTCAGACTGAAATTTCAATAATTCTTGCTGGCTAACCGTCTTGGTCGTGTCCGTCGGTTTGGAATCATTACCCGCTTTTTGGCTGATATAGACGGCGTCGGCCGTGGCCGGAGCCGAGAAGGTCAAGGTCTCAGACTGCACGCCCTTAATCAAAAAGGACCACTTGTCGGGTCCAGCTGGTAGGGTGATCGGCTTGCCATTGGACTGGATCGTTTTGGGGGTATCTGCAGTCTTGACCTTGTCAAAACGCGTGGACAGATTGGCATCAGCGAGCTTTTGGTTAATGAAGGCAACCACCTCGGCCATGGACCGGGTCGTGTCTCCCATTTGCGACAAGTCAATATGAACAGTAACCGGCGCGCCGGTGGCCCGCTTTACGGCCAAATCAAATTGAACATCCCCAGCAAAGGCTGGCACGGCATCTGAATAGGTGCCGGCAAAAATCGGCGCGGTCTGGTAATTCACATTGGTGCGCGGAACGCCATTGGTGGTTCGGGCATTGGCCAGGGTTTGGCCGCGGGTCAGGTCCAGCTTTTCAAGCTTCAAACCGTCCATATAGGTGGCAATATCTTTTCGCCCCTTTTCAAAGGCCGCCTGGATCTTGGTTTTTTCGATTTCGGTTATGTTTTTGGTAAGCAAGGCATTGGCAAGTCCGGTCAAGCCACTAATGCCCTGATAGACGGTGAACAGTTTTCCATAATCTGTCGTGGCGGCCAGGGTCGTCTTGGAGGCTGCTTGCGGCGATATCAAGGATGCGCCCGATAGTGCCGATTTGGCTAGGCTCGCCCCATTGGGCAGGCTGGTCTTTCGATCCCAAGGGGCTGTGGGCGCTGCGGGCCTTGGTTTGGCGGCTTGGCTTGATGGTGGCGGGGTTCTTGACTGCGCAAGCGAAGACAGGTCTAGGGATTGAATAGGCGTGGCAAAATTTGTTTGGGCGTTACCAAACATTCCCGAATTATTAAATCTGGTCGTTATACCGACCATTGGTCCGCCTCATCGGTCTAGAACATAGGTCAAGGTCTCACAATCAATCCTTCAAAACTCTTAACGTCGCGCCTTGAGTTCAGGATTTAGCCGCGCCGCGCAGATGAGCTTGCGGCCAACCCTTCTTATTTGAACAAGTTTAGGATTTGCTGAGGCTGGCGGTTGGCGATGGATAAGGCCTGGGTGCCGAGTTCCTGTTTCACATTCAGGGCCTGCAAACGCGCGCTTTCCTTTGCCAGGTTAGCATCAACAAGGTTGCTAATCCCCGTCTCGACCGCGTCCGAAAGCTTGGATAAAAACACATTATGCGCTTCGATCTGCCTTAACTGTGAGCCGAGCGCGCCGAGGGCACTATTGATATTGGCAATTGAGGCCTGGACCTTACCCAAGGCGACCGCTGCTAAGCTTGCCGTGGTTATAGAATCGGTTGCCGCCAAGGTTACGATTGACCCGCCAAAGCTAAGATTTTGCGCGGTTAGGGTGATGTTTAAATTGGAATTGGCGTCGGCTATAAAGTTGAGCGGGCCGGTGAGCGAGCCATCGAAAATATTCGTCCCGTCAAATTCGGCGCTTTGGGTTGCGCGATTGATTTGGTTTATCAGCGATCGGTAGTCTTGGTTCAATAGGTTGCGACTAGTCGTATCGATCGTTGTATCGCGTGCAGCTACTACCTTTTCTTTTAAAAGATTAAAAAGATCTGAAATATTGGTGCCTGCCGTCAGCGCAACCTCTGCAATCGAAGTTGCGCGGTCAAGACCCATGCGAACCGAGTTAAGAGACCCCAAATCCCCACGTTGATTTTGAGCGATTGTCCAAATGGACGCATTGTCCTTGGCGTTTTCAACCCGGCGCCCCGTGCTGATCTTATTCTGGACAGAAATGATGTCTTCGTTGGTTGCATTCAGGTTTTGCAGCGAAACAAGCGCTGACTTATTTGTATTGATACTTACGGTCATAATGCACTTCCTTGCGCAGTGTTAGCATCAATGTCCTCGACCGCCATTTCAGCCTGGCGGGGCGATTCGATCGCTACACAGGGTAGTGATAGCTATGGTTAAAAAATAATAAAAGCTAAAAATGTGATTTATATTTTACCACTAAAGATACTAAATTTTGCGTGGGAGCCAAGTGCGTGCGCGACACCATTGCACAAGGCATTTCGCTAACAGACCCCTTATACCGCCTCAATCTGAGCGGCCAAGCCTTGCATAATTATGCGATTAATCTCAATCAGAGGTTCGATCGATTCTTCCTTGAGTATGACGGCAGTGGTGTGCCTCGATACCCACAGACTCAGCGAAATGATCTGAGCCCGCAAGCTATCGGGCAGTCGATTTTCTGCGTCGGAACAGGCATTGGCCAAAACGCTCCAGATGCGTCTGTTCCAATCGAGTATATCGACCTGTTTTTGTGGATCGACCGGATTGCTCGCAGCGACCTCCATTAAGGCACGCGTCACCTGCCCAAAAAGTCGGTATTCCATGTCGCGCGGATTTTCAGCGCGTTCAGCTATCTTCTGGTAGGATTGGACTGACATCGCGCAACCTTTCGTCTTCGTAGGTCATTAGCTTTCTAGACAGCATCAAGGCCTTGTAATACTCACCGACAATCACGAATTTGGAAATATTAATGCAGGCATCTATAATATCTTTATTTGATATTACAGACATGAATTCGCTCAACCGAAGAATGAATTCGTCGTGAAAATCTGAGGCTGAATTTTCATCGAGATACATCATCATTATTGGGAAATATATTCGGCGACTTGGCGTTGCGGCCTCCTCAACCTGCATAATATCCTTTTCGCGCAACACAGATGCCTTGTTTTGGAGAACGAGTGTGCCGCGGCGGTCGCCATTTTGAACCACTGCGCCATTTAAAACGAACTTTTCACCCGGTCGCAATGACAGTTTCAAAGGCATGAACCCACTCCCTCCTTAAGGCCTAGCCGTCAGGGCGTGGTACAGTTCCCACACATTGCGACAGCAAAGACCATCCGTTAACACTAACCAAGACATGTTGAATAGAAGTTTAATGCATTGCCGAATCGGAAATATTGTTTGGCAAAATTCGATTTGCATAATTTCACCAAGATTTAACCGAACCGATGCAACCAAGGGCAGATTTGCAAGGGTTGGGGCCTTCCATGACACGTCATGCGCTATCGATGCCTGGAGAAACCGCCGACAAATTGGGGTTGGGTCTAGATCTCAGTCAATTGCAACCGGCCGCGACAAAACCGGCCTTCGAGGGATTGGGTGCCGTAGGGCTCGGGGACTCCGCATCCCCTGTCGCATTGGAACGCCTACGTGCAATGGCGGCTCAAGCCCAGCTCGAGGCGGTGACGTGGCATCTGAAGGACGCGGTCGCAGGCCTGAGCGCGGAAAACTTTGAGGCTGCAAACGCGGCCGCATTAAGGGCGCTAGACCTTGATGAAAAATGCGGCGTTGCTTGGCATGGTCTGGCCATAGCGAGGGAGAAACTTGGCGATCTGAGCAATTCCCTTCGGTGCTACCAAGCCGCGCATGACCTGTTGGAAGACCCTGAACTGGTCGCCGGCGATCTGGGACGCCTCGCCTATCGTTTGAATATGAAGGATGCCGCCGAGACCTTGTTTCGGCGGGTCCTAGAGCAAAACCCGCTCGCGGTGGAGGCCGCAAACAATCTCGCCTGCACCCTGAAGGACTTGGAAAAATATGGTGAAGCGATTGATGTCCTAAAAACGGCACTCTCACACACGCCTCAAGACCCTAGCCTTTGGAACACCTTGGGGACCATATTGTCCGACCAGGGCGATTTACAAACAGCGATGATTTTTTACGAAGAAGCCCTGACCCACGATCCTAGATTTTCCAAGGCGGTCTATAATACAGGCAAGATCAAGCTCTTAACTGGTGATCTTGATGGGGCGCTTGAAGACTGTAATACGGCCCTCACTATGAAGATCACGCCGGATGAAGCCGCCATGATGCGGTTGGCCCGGTCCTCTATCCAACTATGTCGCGGGGATCTGAAAGCGGGTTGGGATGATTATGAGGCGCGCCTTGATCCGTTATTTTCTGGAGGGACCCAGTTCGCAATCAACCGCCCGTCATGGCGGCCGCAGACCGATATTTGCGGCAAAACGCTTCTGGTTATTGGCGAACAGGGGCTTGGTGACGAGATCTTGTTTGGTACAGTCCTACCCGACGTCTTGGCCGATCTTGGACCCAATGGTCAGCTAGTCTTGGCGGTTGAACAAAGACTTTTGCCGTTAATGGCGCGCAGTTTTCCGGGCATAAATCTGGGCGCGCATGCGACCTACGATATCAACCAGCACTCAGTGCGCCTGGTGCCGTTCGTAACACAGCCAGATAAGATCGATTATTGGACGCCTCTGGCCTCGCTCTTGCGCCAATATCGAACATCGCTCGATGCCTTTGGGAAAACCGGTCCGCTCTTGACCGCCGATCCGGCGAGAATCGCCCATTGGCAGGCCGTTTTACGCCAAGCCCCAACCGGCCCCAAGATTGGCCTATTGTGGAAAAGCCTGAAAATGGTTGGCGCGCGAAATAATGCCTTTTCACCCTTTGCACTCTGGGCGCCCATCCTCCAGACCCCGGGCATTTGCCTTGTCAATTTTCAGTATGGGGAATGCGACGAAGAACTGGCCTGGGCTAGGTCTGAACTGGGCATAGAGATCTGGCAGCCGCCCGGAATAGATCTGAAAAATGACCTTGACGATGTTGCTGCCCTATCTTGCGCGCTCGACCTGACCATCGGCTTTGCCAATGCGACCACCAATATTGCTGCCGCCTGCGGTAATCCGGTTTGGCTGATTAGCCCGCCGGACGCCTGGCCCCGTCTGGGGACCAAACACATGCCCTGGTACCCGACGGCAGAGGTGTTTGTCTGCGAACAGCCCGGCGACTGGGCGCCGACCATGGCCGAGGTGGCTGCGAAACTGGCAAAAATAGGTCAGACCGGGGCAAACGCTTAGCCAGGCCCCAGGCGCTTTTTTTGCATCCCAACGCCCCGAAGCCCTAATCGGGCTTGAAACCCACACCAGCCTCTTTAGGTTAAACGCTTGTTCGAGCGCGGGCCGCCCTAAGGCCTGCCGCCAGGGAGATAGGAATTCATGCGCCAGCGTTTTGAGGGCACCACGGATTATGTGGCGACCGATGATCTAAAAGTAGCGGTCAATGCCGCCATTGCCCTGGAGCGCCCGCTCCTGATCAAGGGCGAACCCGGCACCGGCAAGACGGTTCTGGCCTATGAGGTGGCCAAGGCCCTGAATGCGCCCCTGCTCACCTGGCACATCAAGTCGACGACCAAGGCGCAACAAGGCCTTTATGAATACGACGCTGTTACCCGCCTGCGCGACAGCCAGCTTGGCGAAGAGCGCGTCAAGGACGTGGCCAACTATATCAAGAAGGGTAAGCTTTGGGAGGCGTTCGACGCGCCCGTGCGCCCCGTCCTCTTGATCGACGAAATCGACAAGGCCGATATCGAGTTCCCCAACGATCTGCTGCAAGAGCTCGATCGGATGGAATTCTATGTTTATGAGACCAACCAGACCGTCAAGGCGGCGGTGCGCCCTGTGGTCATCATCACCTCGAATAACGAAAAAGAGCTTCCGGACGCGTTTTTGCGCCGCTGTTTCTTCCACTATATTCGCTTCCCCGAAGACGACACCATGAAGGCGATTGTCGATGTCCACTTCCCGGGCATTAAGCAAAAGCTGGTGTCTGAGGCGCTGCGGGTGTTTTACGACATGCGCAAGGTGCCGGGCCTAAAGAAAAAGCCCTCCACCTCTGAACTGCTAGATTGGCTCAAGCTGTTGCTGGTCGAAGATATTGACGAAAGCGTTCTGCGCGAAAAGGATCCAACCAAGCTGATCCCGCCGCTGCATGGCGCCCTATTGAAGAATGAGCAGGATATTCACCTGTTTGAACGGCTAGCCTTCTTGGCGCGCCGTGAAGGCACCGGCGGTCGCCCGGGTCAATAAGACGAGGCTTGCGGCGGCCTTGCGTGGTCGGGGTCGCCGCAAACCTTAACGCGAATTCACTAGACGGTCTGCCATCTTCATGATCCGGTCGCACCATGTTGCACCGATGGCCTGCCCTATGAAATGCCTTACCATTTTTGCGATTGCCGTCAGCGCCTGCGTTCTGGCCTTGGCGGGGTGTGGCAAGCGCCCAGATTCAGCGCCTGCCTCGCCGGTCGCGTTCAGTCCCAAACCGATTAGCCAACTTAAATGCCCGGCCAAACAAGGCGGCTTGAGCAAGTTGGCCCAGGCAAGGAATGGCCAAGCCTGTGATTATGCCGACAATAAGGGCCAAGAGGTATCCTTGCGGCTTATGCCTATTGGCAACCAGTCTGCCGACTTGGCCCTGTCTGAAGTCGAAAAGGGCCTGTTTGCCCTGGTGCCTTCCGCAGATCTTCCGCCGACCCCGCCATCAACGCCCAAACCACCAGAAACCCCCCATGCCAAACCACCCGCCCCGGTGGTTTTATCGGGCATCAAGCTAGAGACCGAGCATGGCAAGACCCTAGTCCAGATCGGCGGGCTTTCTATTCAAACCCAGGACAAGGACGGCGGCGTGCGCATTGCGGCCTCTGGAGCCAAGGGGCCAGTGCCCCTGCTGCACAGCGAACAGGGCACAGTGAATGTTAATGCCAGCGGTGAAACAGCCGTGATCCGCATGCGTGACCGGGGCGAAGGCATTCGCCGCTCTTTGATCATTGCCTGCGAAAACCCAGGCCCTGCCGGATATCGGGTTGTCGGCTATGAGGCGCGCGGCCCCATTGGCGGGCCTCTCGTCGTGGCAACGATCAAGGGCAAGAGCAAGCATGAGCGACAGGTTTTTAAGGACCTGAAGGCCCTGGTTTCCCTCAATTCTGGTCGTTAGCTCAAGCCGGGTGCACCTCGCTGACCTGATAGGTCAGGTGACGGCCGGTTTCATCGCTGACCGTCACATAATCGCCAATACGAAAACTGTGTTCGCCGAGCCGATAGAGCGGCTCATCATCGCTGGTTTCGTCGCTGAGATAGTCAAAATACCAGGTCTTGCCGCGGTGGCGCAGGTGCCCATCCTCGCCCGGCGTGCCGGGCGCAAAGCGGTGAACCTTACAGGCCCTAGGCGCTGCCTGATAGGCGGCCAAATCCAGATGGCCGGTTTCGGTCAAGGGCGCAGTGACGCTATAGCCGCGCGCCGCATCGCCATAAACAAACTCAGTACCGGGATTGCGAGCAAGGCGAAGGGTTATATGAAACAGGCTCATAGGCGCATTTCCTTTTGTCTAATCTAATGGGACAGAAACAGGGAAGGCCCGTCGGCATGCAGAAGGCTTCGGGTGGTGCCGCCAAAAATGAATTCCTGCAGTCGGGGATGGCCAAAGGCCCCGGCCACAAGGATTTCGGCTCCGGCGGCCTTGGCGCCGCCAAGCAGCAATGTGCCGACATCGCCCGTCGCGGTAAGGGTCTGGACCTCAGCCTCGACCCCACGCGCCTTTAGGAAATCTTGTAATTTTGCGGGGTGATAGGGTCGCGGCGCGCTCGCAGGAACGGCCATGATCACCAACTTGCTGGCTTTTTCCAGCAAAGGCAGGGCGGTGCGCACGGCGCGGGTCGCCTCCTTGCCGCCGTCCCAGGCAATGGCCATGCAGCCGGTTCCGGTAAGACCTGGCCGCGCAACAAGAATAGGCCTTTGCTCATCGGCGATCAGTTGCTGAAAGCTCTCGGCCAAGGCCCCCTGTCCGCGCGCAGAGGCATTATCAAACACGATTAGGTCCGAAAGCCGCCCCTCCATGGACAAGCCAACCCAGACCGGTGAGGTCAAGCTGGTGAGGGTCTTGTGCGCCAGCGCGATCCCATCGAGGGCGAGTTGAGCCTTGGCCTGCCCCTCTTCGGTCGCTTCCTTCAAGCTGTCGAGCGCGGAAACCTGGATGCCGCCCATAAAACCCTCGCCCATCCAGGGCATGAGGTCGGCAATATCGGGCGGTGTGAAAATACCGGCCAGTTCGGCATTGAACAGTCTGGCGATCACGGCCGCTGAGGTCAGGGTATCGGCGTCTGTGTGGCTGCCGCTCAGCGGCACCATAATCCTTGCCCAATTCATTTTTCACTCCCATTTGACATAGACAGGATTGCTATGCGGCCCCTGCCGGGCCAAGTCTGGCCTCACACTCTATTTAGGAAGGCGATTGTGGCGAACCGACTGCGTCAAAGCCGCACGGCAGATCAACAGCCCAGGGCCTGGCAACGCATGTTGTCGGGTCGGCGTCTTGACCTGCTTGATCCCTCCCCCATGGATATAGAGATCAGTGATATTGCGCACGGTCTGGCGCGGGTGGCACGATGGAATGGTCAAACCACGGGCGAACATGGGTTTTCGGTCGCCCAGCACTCCTTAATTGTTGAAGAGATCGCCGCCCATCTTTCACCAGGCCTGGACGCCAAATGGCGACTAGCGGCGCTTTTGCACGATGCGTCTGAATATGTGATCGGGGATATGATATCGCCGTTCAAGGGCGCGCTTGGGCTGAATTACCGCACCTTTGAAGAACGATTAGAAACCGCCATCCATGTGCGGTTTGGTCTCCCGGCCCAGACGCCCGCCCCGATCAAGACCTTGATCAAGCAGGCCGACCGCGCCTGTGCCCATTTCGAAGCCGTGCAGCTAGCGGGGTTTTCCGCGCCCGAGGCCTTGAGCCTGTTTGGCCCCATCCCCAGCGGCTATGGCTTAAAACTAGAGCCCATGGCACCAGCCCAGGCCCAGACGCGCTATGTTCAGCGCTTTGAGGTCTTGTCGGATGCGGCCGGGTTTGCCCCCATTACCTCGGCATTTGACAGTGAATAGGGCGCGGCCTTGACCCAATTGGTTGTCATTGGCCTTTCGGCTGTGGTCATGGCCGTGCGCGACGGCGAGGCTGTGGTCCTGACCGTTCGGCCCATGGATCTGGCCACGGGTGCTGCGTCTCGCCTGGCGGGCCTGCCCTTTGGTCCATTTGATCCAGAAGGCCACCGGACGTTTGAGCTGGCCCTGCGCGCCTTTGTGACCGAACAGACCCGGTTTGATCTGGGCTATGTCGAGCAGCTTTATACGTTTGGCGACAAGGGTCGCGATGCGCCCTTGGCCGATGTCGGGGCGGGCGGCGCGCGGGTGATCTCGGTGGGTTATCTGGGCCTGACGCCCCTGCCGATCGAGACCGCAGCCCCCGACACGGCCTGGTCATCACTATGGCGCTATTTTCCTTGGGAAGATTGGCGTCAGGGGCGGCCAGCCTTGATCGATAAGACCATTGCACCGGCCTTGAAGCTTTGGGCCGAGGCCGGACGCGGAGAAGACAGTGAATTTCGCCAAAACCGGTCGCGCGATCTCTTTGCCCTGGACGGCGGGGCCTGGAACGAAGACCGGGTGCTGGACCGCTATGAGCTCTTGTATGAGGCGGGCCTCGCGGCCGAAGCGGCGCGGGACCGGGACCGGGCCTGGGGTTTGGCCGCAACAGAGCCTGCCAGCCTAGCGCCGGCCTTTGGCGAGCCCATGTTGTCCGATCACAGACGCATACTCGCCACCGCCCTTGGCCGCCTGCGCGGCAAGATGAAGTATCGGCCCGTCGTGTTCGAACTGACCGCCCCGACCTTTACCCTATCGGAGTTACAAAGGACGGTTGAGGCGGTTGCCGGGGTCAAGCTGCATAAGCAAAACTTCCGCCGCATGCTCGACCGTACGGGCCTTGTTGAAGGGCTTGGGCGATTCGATGTCGAGACCGGCGGCCGCCCCGCCGAATTATTCCGTTTCCGGCGCGAGCAATTGCAAAATCGCTCGGCCCTTGGCCTGTCCCTGCCCCTCATAAGAGACGGAAATTAGTACCCTGCAACGGCTTTAGCCCCAAAAGTGTATCATTATTACCATCATTAAATTGGACGTAATTTGTGTCACAAAACTGATTAATGATTGTCACATAAGTCCGTTACGCCCCGTCCGGTACTCATCGCTATTTTATGCTTTGGGCTAAACAGGGGATATTCATGAGAGTTCAATTGCTTGTGGGCGCATCGGCGCTCGCACTGTGCCTAGCCGCACCGGTTATGGCTGCTGAAGCGTCTGCGTCCACGTCATCGGATGGTGTCGAAGAAATCATCGTTATGGGCCGTGGCGAAACCCGCCAGGTTCAAACCATTCAAGCCGTTGATATTCTGGCTGCCGCTCCCGGCACCAGCCCCATCAAGGTGCTGTCCAAGCTGCCCGGCGTGAACTATCAGGCCGCCGATGCTTTTGGCGCCTATGAGTGGGCCGTCCGCATCAGCATGCGCGGCTTTAACCAGAACCAACTCGGCTTCACGCTCGATGACGTGCCACTGGGCGACATGTCCTATGGCAATCACAACGGCATGCATATCAGCCGCGCCATTATCAATGAAAACATTGGCAAGACCGAACTGTCGCAAGGCGCCGGTACGCTTGAGACCGCTTCGAGCAACAATCTCGGTGGTACGATTAAGTTCTATTCCGCCACGCCATCCGACACGTTTGGCGGCGTTGCAGCCGTGACCACGGGCAGCGAGAGCATGACCCGCGCCTATGCCCGGATCGATTCCG